>JBBQPM010000004.1:0-140771 GCA_038217425.1 Gemmatales bacterium | reverse complement strand
TACCAGAAGCACCCGGTCCTCGGCCCGGAACAAGGAGATGTGCCCAGCCGTATGGCCAGGCGTATGAATCCAGCGCCAACCGGGCATTCCGGGGACGCTACCGTCGGTCGGAAGAGGACGTACTCGGTCGCCTAGGGAAATGGGGCCAAGGGGATAAAACCGCGACATAAACGACATGGCGCCCCCGCCCACGGCGGGATCCGGCGGCGGGTAGCTCGATTGCCCTGTCAGGTAGGGCATTTCCAGTCGATGGGCATAGATCGGCACACCCCACTCCTCCGCGAGATCTGGGAGTGCGCCGACATGATCGAAGTGCCCGTGCGTCAGAATAATTGCCGCCGGGCGAGATCTCGAGCCAAACCGCGCCGCCGCGGCTCTACGAATGGCGCCTCCAGAAAGTGATAGACCCGCATCGATCAATACCCAGGAGCGATCCCCTGCGTCCGATCCCCCCACAAAATACACATTCACGATCGAAAGTTGTAAACACGCGACATCCGATGCAACCTCGAGACAACCGTCTGCACGAATGGCCCTCGGATCATTCATCGTGGCGCTCATCATTAGTTCCTTTCACGAACATTTCCTGAGATTATCGGGGTGAGCGAATATTCAACAATTGCTCATCGGGAACGAAGAGGAACGCCCGGACTACCAGGGTCTACCGGATTTACTCCCTGCTTGGGGAGCGGACCGTTCGTATTTGTGTCGCACCCGGCCAGAACGCAAAGAGCGAAGAAAAGAAGAAGCAATCTCATCGCACCGCTCCTGCAAAAATAACAAATTACATGTTGCACGAAAAGGAAAAGCAATCGCCGTTCCGGCCGCGGACAAAACGATTACCGCCTCAGGACTTTTACCCGCCGATTACGATCCCATTCCGAGCGCGTCGGGCCCAGGCTCGGCCTCCACGGTCGGATAGCGGAAACTTTCCCACGCCGATGGCCCCAAGACAACGCACTCGTAAGCTTGAATATAATCGACGCTTTCTTCAGCGCTTCCCGTGCCCCCGTATCGCGCCGATTCCGAACGGAAAAGGCACTTCACCGTCGCGCGCATCACTGGCAATTGCCAAACCGCGTCCCCTAAATTAAAAAAGATTTGCAGATGTCCCGTGTCCGCGCTTCCGCGAACCAATTCGAGAACTGCGCTACGCCCCTCGGTGGAAATAAGTCGCGCCGACCGTCGATCAAAATCCTTCAGTGCGGGGCAATTTCGGCGGGCATACAACAAGTCCTGGTACATTCGCCGCAGGAACGCACGCTCGGATTGTTCGGGCCACGACCAACTCAAACGCGCCCTTAGAAAAGTCGCCTCGTCTCCAGGATCGAGCACGGCGCCCTGCCAGGCAAAGGAGGCGAATTCCGCCATTCGTCCCTCACGAACGGCTTTCCGGAGGGACGGATCGGTGAATGAGCAAAAGAAAGGAAAAGGATTCTCTTCCGCGTACTCTTCCCCCATAAAAATCAAGGGCAAATGCGGGGATAACAAGAGTAAGCTCGCAGCTAGTTTACGCTGCGCCGTGGTGAGAAGGGTACCGAACCGGTCCCCTTGAGCCCGATTGCCGACCTGATCGTGGTTTTGAATACACACGATAAATCGATCCCCCGAAAGCCCCGATGGATCGGTGCCGTGCTTTCGTTTTCGGCACTGGCTATACTGCCCCGCGTACAAAAACGGCCTCTCCAATACCGTCGCTAGATTATGAGGACCGGGGTAATCCTGATAGTATCCCTGTGCTTCACCGGTTAGGCAAACGTGAACGCAATGATGAAAGTCGTCCGACCATACCCCCTGCAGGCCATATCCTCCTTTTTCTACGGGATACAACAGTCGCGGGTCATTTTGATCGCTCTCGGCAATAATGTACGCCGAGCGCCCAGTTCGACGCGACACCCGGTCGGCCGCCGTTTGTATGTCGCGAAGGATGTGTCGAGCGCCCAGGTCGTAAATCGCGTGGACGGCGTCGAGGCGCAATCCGTCGAAGTGAAACTCCTCAAGCCACATCCGCACGTTATCGAGAACATAATCGCGCACCGGATCCGACTGGGGACCGTCGTAGTTGAGAGCAGCTCCCCATCCGGTTTTATAGCGGTCCGTGAAATACGGTCCGAACTGGGCCAAATAGTTTCCTTCGGGTCCGAGGTGATTATAAACGACGTCCAGAAAAATCGCGAGTCCCACTTCATGACAAGCATTTACTAACCTTTGCAAGCCTCGAGGTCCGCCGTAGCTGTTCTGCGCAGCATAGGGATGGACCCCGTCGTAACCCCAATTGCGCGTTCCTGGAAATTGGGCCACCGGCATCAACTCAATAGCGGTGACGCCCAACCTTTTTAGCTCGGGCAATCGTTCGATAATCGCCTCAAAAGTGCCTTGGGGCGTAAACGTGCCAACGTGCAATTCATAGAAAACGATCTCCTTCCACGGAATCCCAGTCCATCGGCGATCGGTCCACTGAAAGGCGCCGGTATCTACCACGGCAGAGGGCCCGTGGACTCCGTCAGGCTGAAACAGGGACGCCGGATCGGGCAACTCGACGCCCCCAGCCAGGCAAAAGGCGTAGCGCTGGCCGTCTCGAGTAGAGTTTTCGACGTGGCGAAAGTATCCGCCGGCTTCCGATTCCATACTTCGAATTCGCTTGCGATCGGCATCAATTAGAACGAGTTCCACATGTTCCGCCGCTGGCGCCCAGACCCGCCAGCGGGCTTGAGCCGAGTTTGCCGTTGCACCGCAACTTCGCCGTGACGATTCAACTTGCTTGCCGATGCTGTTCACTGGCGTACCTATAGAGTCGAATGAGCTAGGATTAATTGGCAACCTCACCCGGCTTCTATCGCGGAGCGGACTCGTTCGGGTTTTTACGGTCGGCGTCGTCGGGGTTTGACGTCTGGTCTTGCCTCTTGTCGGCGTCGGATCGTTGGCCGCCCCCCTTTTTCTTGGTAGACTGCTTCTGCTCGGCGGTTCCGGGATTTCCTTGGTTGCCGAGTTTTTGACCGCCGCGATTCTTGTTGTCAGACATGATCATTCTCCTTAAGTAGTTACAACTCGTTTTTGTTCTTTGCCTGCAAGATCACTCACCACTTGCCCTGTCCCAGGGATCTCGACATTCGTTGCGTTTGCACTCTCGCCGGGCGGCAGCGACTCTAGACCGCGAGGAGCCTGAGTGTCCTCGGCGCCAGAGAGCGGATTCACCTTGGTTTTGTCGCGTTTCACAGCTTTCGGTCGACTCGCCTCGTCCGATTTCTGTTTCATTTCGTCCGGAAGCTTTTTTCTGGTACTCATTTCCGTTCTCCGGCCCGTTAGAGGTGCAATTTTCGTAATTCAGATTGCGGAATCGTTAATTAAATCGGAGTCGACGGCACTTCAAATTATTCGTCCTGATTCTCTTCATTTTTAGGGAGATGCCACACTCGCTTTCATCTGCCAAGTGCTTCGAAGAACACTGGTCGGTATTTACAGGGGCGAATTCAATTTTGCTTCGCTAGTTTGTACCAAATTTAAGTTTCATTCCCGCAATGTTCGGGTCGATCGCCAATAGCCGAGGTTCTGCTCGATGCAGTCCCGATGGGTGGCGCGAGAACCTAATCAAAGTAAGCTGAGGGAAACTTGGCCGACATGGCCCGATTTGTAACACTATGAAGAAGGTCGTCCATCATGAACGCAGCGAGTGGCATGCTTGCAATCGTTGTTCCGAAGAAGCAAAATTCGCCTGAAGATGGCCCGAGACATGAACGGGCTGATAATTAAGCCGCTAGTTTGTGTTTCTCAGGTCACTTTTGTGTAAGTTTCCTTGCTTCCGGGGATCAAGGCTGCGCACCGCTGGGAACTTCTCTTCCGATCGATTGGTTGGGATGCCCGGCGGTATTCCGTCGGCCGCATCCGGTAACCCCTCGCCTGTCCCCAACGGACTACAAGTACGGGACTTTCGAGTGTCATTGCAGGGTCGGGTACCAACGAAGTATTGATGGGACGAAAGGAACTCGAAGTTTGGTGGAATCATGGACGAAAGGATGCGTTGGCTCAGGAGATGCTTGGAAAAATCTTTCCCCGCGTGATGGTCACGTGGAGTTCTATGAGGAGGTGTTTCAATGTTTAAGATGCGAATGATGGCATGTCTGTTGGCGGCTGCCTGCGGGTTCAGCACGAACTCGGCCTATGGGCAAGGCACGCCTGGAAAACCGGGCAACAACGACCAGTCGAATCCAACCAAGGGAGATCAAAAGGCAGGGGCTCAGATGAAGGATGCGATGCTCGCAACCCATCTCATGCTCGATGGCCAGAAACAGATCGCGGTCTCGAAAGTGGCGGCGCAGCGCGCGCAAAACAAAGCCGTCAAGGAGTTCGCCGCCGCCGAGATCAAGGAACATCAGGACTTCAAACAGAAACTCGAAGCGATCGGTCTCAAACCGCTAGTAATGATTAGTCACGCTCAAGACGACTCGCAAACTACTCCGGGCGACAAAAAGCAAGCTCCCGCGACGAATGCGCAAGATCCGACGAATCCTCAGGGGCAAGGCGCCAGCGGGCAAGCAGGTCCACAGGGATCGCCGGTGCACGGAATTCTGCAAGTTCGAAAGGAATTGGCCGAGCAATGCACGGTTTCAATCGTCAACATGCTCAACAAGAAAGAGGAAGCCAAGTTCGATAAGGCCTACATCGGCACCCAACTGACGGCTCATATGGAACTTTGGGATACGGTTCAGGTATTCAAGAAACATGCCTCGCCCGACCTTCGCCGGGTTCTTGAAGAAGCTCATCCCGTCATCGAACAGCACCTTCAAAGGCTGCACCAGATCATGGGGGAACTCGAAGGAACGCCATCGAAAACTCAATCCAGCAGCGCTCCCGATCGCTGATTTCGCCATTCAGCATGATGCTTCGGGGATCTGAAAAGGATCCCCATTAACCAACTGTTTCCCGATTCCAACTGCCTGGCTCGTACCCTTGAATCACTTGCCAGGCGGCTGGTACTCCTCGCTATCTCGGCGTCAGCTTGATGTTTACGGTGTTGTCGCCTTCCTTGAACTTCATCTTGCCAAGCGTCATCATGCGGTTGCTCGCTTCGTGCCAGTACCGCACGGTTAATTCCACGTCGGTCGGCACATCCTTCAGTTCGAACTCGCCTTTGGAGTTCGTCACCGCGGTGTACGGATTGTCGGTCGGCCAAACGTAGCCCGACATCCAGCCGTGCAGCTGGCAACCCATCTGCAGCGGCGCTCGCGAGAGCCTTAACGTCGGCACTTCCTTGCTGTTCTTCGGCCCCACCGATTCGTTGAACAACTCGGTCTTCGCATTGTGCGACACGGCCGAGTCGTTCTTGAGCACCAGGCGTTGGCCGGGTAAAACCACCGAGACGTGCGGCTCGAACTGGCAACGCGGTTGATTGACGACCACGTCCCCTTCCGTCAGCTTGTCCTTGAAACGCTTCCCCTCCGGCGGCACCAGAAAGACGATGACGTTCTCGACCAGATCGCCTTTCACCATCCAGGTTTGCGACGATTTCTCATACGCTTTATCGTCCGGGATGGCGAGGCACACAGAGCCATCAGCGCTTTTCTTCATTGCTTCTTCGAGGGATTCAAGATTGGGAACCTGCCCCTCCAGCCGCGCAACGCCGCGAACGGTCGATTTGAGTTCCTCCGGCAGTTCAGGGAGACCTGCGGCGGGCCCGGGGGCCCCATTCTTGAAGATTCGCGGCAGCAGATCCTCGGGGTTTTCCGAGGACGGTTTCGTGCATCCCACCACCGCACAGACCAAGCTAAAAGCGACAAAGCCGCGAAAACATGACATTCTAAAACTCCTGAGAGATCGGCACTTCTGCGAGATATCTTTATGATAGACCCGGCTCCTGCCGGAGCCAAGTCCCCCACGAGGATGAAGCCCCGCTTAAAGCTCGTTTCGCCACTATTTGCTTGAAGCGGGGGGCGACGGCGGTTTACAATCACTCCTATGAAACGCACACTCTTTCTCGTCGCGCTGTTCGCCGCGTCGTCCCCGGCTCAGGCCAGGCCGATCGACTTCAACCGCGACATTCGGCCGCTGCTTTCCGACGCCTGCTTCCATTGCCACGGGCCCGACGTCTCGCAGCGCAAGGCCAAGCTGCGACTCGACACCGCCGACTCGTACGCCGAGCGGGACGAGGGGCACGCGATCGTCCCCGGCAAACCCGAGAAGAGCCTGGTCCTGCAGCGCATTCTCTCAGCTGATCCGGAATTGCGGATGCCGCCGGCGAACTCGACGACGCCGCTCAAGCAGGAGCAGGTCGAACTGCTGCGCCGCTGGATCGCCGAGGGGGCGAAGTATCAGAAGCACTGGGCGTTCCTGCCGCCGACGCGTTCCGCTTTGCCAGCTGTCAAGGACAAGGCCTGGCCCAAGAATGGCGTCGACCACTTCGTTCTCGAGCGGCTCGAGCGCGACGGGTTAAAGCCGTCGCCCGCCGCCGATCGCGTGACGCTGATTCGCCGGGTGTCGCTCGATCTCACGGGCCTGCCGGCGACCCCTGCGGAGATCGACGCGTTCGTGAACGATTCGTCGGCTGATGCGTTTGAGAAGGTCGTCGATCGCTTGCTGAAGTCGCCGCGGTATGGGGAACGGATGGCGCAGCGCTGGCTCGACGCCGCCCGCTACGCCGACACCAACGGCTACCAGAACGACGGCCCGCGCACGATGCATCGCTGGCGCGACTGGGTCATCGAGGCCTACAACGCCAACATGCCGTTCGATCAGTTCACCATCGAGCAGCTCGCCGGCGACTTACTCCCAGAGGCCACGCTCGACCAGAAGATTGCGACCGGCTTCAATCGAAATCATCGCCTGAACTCGGAAGGGGGCGTCATTCCCGAGGAATACGCGGCCGAGTACGTCGTGGACCGCGTCGACACGACGAGCACGGTCTGGCTCGGCCTGACGATGGGCTGCGCCCGCTGTCACGATCACAAGTACGACCCACTGACGCAGAAGGAGTTCTACCAACTCTTCGCGTACTTCAACAACGTCCCGGAGCGCGGCAAGGCGATCAAGTACGGCAACTCGCCGCCGGTCGTGAAGGCGCCGACGAAGGAGCAAGCGAAGCGCCTCGCGGAGTTCCAGCGCGACGTGAAGGAAGCGGAGGCGGCGCTGGCGAAGGTGGACCCGCGGATTGCGAAATTGCAGAGCGAGTGGGAGTCCCAGAAATCTACTGTCGATGAGCATTGGACTCCCGCTCGCCGCCTGCATCATTTGACGACGTTCGACGACTTGTTCGTGAAAGGCAAACCTACTTACAGTCGAGAAGACGGCGGAAACGTCGAGGACGTCGCGGGCTTTAGCTTCTTCGAACGCTTCTCGATCGCCGTTCGACTCCGTGCGGAAAACGCGGAAGCGGGACCCATATTGTCGAAGGTGGAAGATAACGATCGAGCCGCGGGTTATCAGTTGCTCATCAAGGACGGCAAGATCCATCTTCATTTCGCCAAACGTTGGCTCGATGATGCGATTCGCGTAGAGACCGTCGGCACCGTCGAACTCCGAAAATGGCAGCACGTCATGTTTACCTACGACGCGTCGCGCTTGGCGAGCGGCATCAAGCTATATGTGAATGGCAAGGCCGAGCCGCTCAAGGTGAATCTGGACGATCTGAATCAGGACATCACCACCAAGGAACCGTTCCGCGTCGGCGCCGACCCGACGCAGAATTTCAACGGACAGATCGAAGACGTACTGATTTTTCGCGGAGTCATCACACCTGAGGAAGTTGCAGCATTGGCACTCGACGGGATTGGCAACATTCGTAGTCGAATCCCCGAAAATCGAACGCCTGCTGAGTCTTACAAACTCCGTTGGTACTTCCTCGAGAAACACGCCCCCGAGGACGTCAAGGCGCTCGTCGCCAGAGTCACCGTCACGCGCGATGCGTTGCAGAAATTCGACGACGCGATTCCGACGTCGATGGTCATGCAGGAAATGACTCCGCCGCGGCCGGCGCACATTCTCCTCCGCGGCGAATACGATAAGCTCGGCGCCCGCGTCGAACGTGGCGTCCCCGCGGTCCTTGATGCGAGCGCTAAACGAATTCCGGATCGCCTTGCCTTCGCCAAGTGGCTCGTGCAACCCGGACATCCGCTCACCGCCCGCGTCGCCGTCAATCGGCATTGGCAGATGCTCTTCGGCACCGGCATCGTCAAGTCGGTCGAGGATTTCGGCGCCCAGGGGGAATGGCCCTCGCATCCGGAACTGCTCGACTGGCTCGCCCTCAACTTCGAAAAGGACTGGGACATCCGCCGACTCCTCAAGACCATCGTCATGAGCGCCACGTATCAGCAATCGTCGAAGCTGCAGCCCACCCTGCTGCAACGCGATCCCGAGAATCGCCTGCTCGCGCGCGGCCCCCGTTTGCGGCTGTCGGCCGAGATGATTCGCGATCAGGCGCTCTTCGTCAGCGGTTTGCTCGTCGAGAAGATCGGCGGCCCGTCCGTGCGACCCTATCAACCCGCGGGGCTCGCGAAAGAACTGCACGGCCTCGACGAAGATGGCCACGACAAGGGGGAGAACCTCTATCGTCGCGGCATGTACACGTTCTGGAAGCGAACCGTGGCCCCGCCGAGCATGACGACATTCGACGCCGCCAATCGCGAGACGTGCGTGGTGCGCGAGAGCCGAACCAACACGCCGCTGCAGGCGCTCAATCTGCTCAACGACGTGACGTTCGTGGAAGCCGCGCGGAATCTTGCTCAGCGGGCCATGAAGAACCAGGATCCGATCGGCACGATGTTCCGGTCAACGACGGGACGTGTGCCGACGAAGCTCGAGCGGGGGATTCTGATAAGCGGTTTCACAAGACATCTGCATCATTATCAGAAGCATCGCGAGGCGGCGATCAAGCTGCTCGCCATGGGTGAATCGCCTCACAATCGGAATCTGGACGTGTCCCAGTTGGCGGCCTACACGGCGCTTGCGAACACGCTGTTCAACCTGGACGAAGTCATCACGAAGGAGTGACCCGCAAATCGATCTTGACCGCTGCCGAGCCGCACGCTATACCCGCGCCCCGTGCCCTTTTTCTCGGAGTACACATGACGCGCGGTTGGCTCATTCTCGGCTTGTGCGGCCTGCTCACCGGCTGCGTCGAACGCCGATTCGTGATTTACTCGCAGGCGCCCGAGATGGCCGGGGCGACCGTCCTCGATCCGCAAAACAACCGCGTCGGCAGCTTGCCCGTCGACGTTCCGTTCACCTACTACGGCAAATACGACTTCAAGATCATCAAGGACGGCTTCGAAACGCAGACCGTCTCGTATCAGGCCAAGACGCCGTGGTACGAGCTGCCGTTGCTCGATTTCATCAGCGAGAATTTGCTGCCGTTCAACATCCGCGACATCCACTACGTCGCGGTCCAGCCGGTGCCGCTGCAGCCGTTCTCGGGCGAGGGGCTCATTCAGCAAGGCCAGATTCTCCGCGACCGCGGCGAACAAATCGGTCGGCCCCTTCCGAAACAATAAGCGCCGTGAAAGCCCAGGGAAGGCTGTCCCTGGGAAACGTGCCGCGCGCCGTCACTTTCGGAAGTTGCGAGCCAAAAAATCAAGATCACTTCGGGTTTCCCCAGGGATAGCCATCCCTGGGCTTTCGTGCACATGCACGCGCGCGGATTCCGCGAACCTTTGCCCTCCTGCACCTTCTCCATATCCTACTCTCATCGAACCCCAGGCTCTTTCAAGGATCCATCATGCGTCATGTGCTGTCCGCTTTGGTGCAAAACCAACCCGGCGTGCTCTGTCAAGTCTCCGGTATGCTCGCTTCCCGAGGCTACAACATTGATTCCCTCGCCGTCTGCGAAACCGAACAGCACGAATTCTCGCGCATGACCTTCGTCGTCAACGGCGGCGCCTCCATGCTCGAACAGGTACGCAAACAGCTCGAAAAGATCATCACTGTCGTGCGCGTCGAGGACATCACCTCCGAGAACCACGTCGAACGCGAGATCATGCTCATCAAGGTCTCCGCGACCGCCGCCCAGCGCGTCGAGATCGCCCTGCTCATCGAGATGTTTCGCGGCCGAGTCGTCGACGTCACCGAGGATACGCTCATGGTCGAAATCTCGGGGCAGGACTCCAAGATCGACGCGTTCGTCGAACTCATGAAACCGTACACGATCCTGGGCCTGGCCCGCACGGGACGCATCGCGCTGGTTCGCGGCCGGGTCAAGAATGTGGAGACCGAGTCATGATTACCTATTCAAGCAAGCCGATGCGTGCGGACCTCGCCGAGACGATCGCGAATCTGAAGGCGGGTCAGCGGATTGAGATCACGCAGATGATGCGCGTCGGTTTCAAGACGTGGAACGCGGTGGCGACCGGCGTGTTTCGTCACGTCGATTCGCTGGCAACCGGCATCGCCACGGACCGGGTTGCGGCGGACGACATCATCGTGCCGATCATTCACTTCACGAAAGATAACAAGGAAATGAGTTCGATCGCGGTCGACGAGCACACCAAGGTCCGCGTCCTGACATGAAACAAATTCCATGAGTCATGAACTGCTGCTTCTGAGTCCGTACAAGTATCCCGGCCAATACCCGCTCACGCTCGCGGAAGAGGACATGGCGAGCTGGCTGAACGCGTACACGGCGCTGTGGCATCCGGCGCTCTTGTTCGAGGCGCAGGGCCCGCCGCGGGTGGAGCAGCCGTACGATCACGAGAACCCGAAGGCGGGGTTTGTCTACGTGGTGCCGACGACGCCGCCGGTTTATTTGCCGGACGATTGGCCGGCGCGCGTGCAGGCAGCGGGGGCGATCACGTTCGCCGCCACGCCGGACCGCCCGGCGACGCTCGAAGCGCTGAAGGCGGCCTTGAACGCGGAGGGGGCGCCGAAGCTGGGATTGCCCGAGGCGCTCGACGATCTGCCGGCCGATCTCATGTCGCTCTTCTTCGGGCTGGGCATGGGCTACCTGATGCAGGGGACGCTCGCCGAGGCGATGGAGCATGAGAATTTGCTGGAGGCGGCTGCGTTCTGGGAGGAAGTGCAAAGCGCGCTGCGGGCGATGATCGCTCCGGAAGCGCCCAAGCCCGCGGAGCCGACGACGGCCGAGATGACGCAGGCGGCGGTCGCGGTCACCGAAGATCTACCGACGGACGAACCGCCCAGCTTCAACCCGGACGATCTACCGCCGCCGCCGGAACCGCCGCCGCCGCCCCCCGTCGACGCCTGGCTCAAGCATCTGCAAGCCGCCGCCATGAAGCTCCTCTCGGCCCGGGAGGTTCTCTACCCCGTCAACATTCATCTGCTCGATTTGCATCTGCTCGATCCGGAGAAGTTTGACGCGCCGCTGCCGTCGCCGGTCGAGCTGGGCCTGGCCTGCAACATCCTCGCCTCGTCCGCCGACCTCGAGAAATGTTCGAACCGCAAGCCGGAACTGTTTCAGCTTCTCAAGACGCAGGTGCAGAGCGAACTCATCGAAATCGTCGGCGGCCTGTATCTCGATCGGCCCGATCATCTGCTGCCGTGGGATTCGCAGGTCTGGAATCTGAGCCACGGGTTGAGAACCGCCCAGCGCCTGCTCGGCCGGGAGATCCGCGTCTTCGGCCGCCGCGAGTTCGGCTACCATCCGATGTTGCCGCTCGCCCTCAGCACGCACGGCCTGACGCGGACGCTGTTTCTCACGTTCGACGAAGACTCCGCGGTGCCGACATACACCAACGCCGTCGTGAGCTGGACGTCGCCCGACGGCAAGGAAGTCTACGCGTTCGTGCGTCCGCCCAAGAAGGCGTCGTTGGCCGAGACGTTCTTCAATCTCGGGAACACCTGGTACAAGACGACGCGCGAAGATCACAACGCGCTGATGTTCTTCGTGCACAAGGGCGAACCGGAATTGCCGTGGTATCGCGACCTGATCGCCCTGGGCAAGCTGGCGCCGGTGCTGGGGACGTGGGAGACGTTTTCGAAGTTCATGACGGATGTGATGCCGGGCGAGTATCCGCCGCCGCTCGCCGCCGACGATTTGCATCACGACGTGCTCAGCAAACGGATCGAGGCCAAGCTCGACGACCCCGTGAGCGGTTTCGCACGCCATCTGCGTTTGCGACGCCGACTCGACGGCTGCTGGACGTTCGCCGCCCTGTACCGCGCCCTCGCTGGCGCCGGCGACACCCTGCTCGTGGACGACACGCTCGTCAGCCTCGAGAACGTCTTCGAGTCGCAGGCCCAGCTCGGCACCGAGCCGGGCGGACTCACGGAACTCGAGAAGACCGTCGCCGAGACGTTGGCCGCCCGGCTGCAGGCCAGGGCCAAGGACGATCAGCCCGGCACCATGCTCCTCAACCCGTGCGGTTTCGCCCGCCGAATTGCGCTGGAAATCGAAGGGAGCAAGCATCCGATTCCGGTCGAGGGGCCCGTGAAGGCGTGCCAGCTCGACGGCAATTTGCTGCGCGTCGTCGTTGAAGTCCCCGCCTTTGGCTTTACCTGGATTCCGAAAGAAGGGACACCCAACACGCCCCCGATGCCGTCGCGCATGAAGCTCGGCGACGAGCAGACGCTCACCATTCGCAACGAGTTCTTCGAAGTCGAAGTCGATGCCGCGACCGGCGGTCTCAAGGCCATTCGCGACCACAAGTCGCGCGTCAACCGTCTGGGCCAGCAGCTCGTCTTCAACCCCGGCAGCCGGATGGTCGCGACCGAAATCAACGTCACCTCGTCCGGCCCGGCGCTTGCAGAAATCGTCTCGATTGGCACCATCATCGGCCCGCAGGACCAGGTGCTCGCCAACTTCAAACAACGGCTGCGCACCTGGCTCGGCAGGCCGCTGCTCGAGATGAAGATCGAACTCGAACCGGTGCAAGCCGCCGCGGGCTATGGCTGGAACGCCTACTTCGGCGCCCGCTTCGCCTGGCGCGACGAACGCACCCTCCTCGTTCGCGGCATCCACGGCTCGCGACACATCTCGAGTCATCCGCGCCCGCAGACCGCTGAGTATCTCGACCTCCGCATCGGCCAGTTCGGCACCACCATCATCACCGGCGGCTTGCCCTTCCATCAAAGACAAGAGGGCCGAATGATCGACGTGCTCCTCATTCCCGAAGGGGAAAAGACGACGACGTTCGAGCTGGGCATCAGCCTCGACCGCGACGTCCCGGCCCTTACCGCGCTGGGGCTCCATTCGCCGCTCGCGCAGGTGCCGACGACGAAAGGTCCGCCGCACATCGGCAGCTCCGGTTGGCTCTTCCACATGGACATGCCCAACTTCCTCATCACGCGATTGCTCCCCGGCAAACGCGAAACCCGGCCCGAAGGGACCCCCGCGCCGACGGAGCCCGAGCACGCGATCACCGCGCAGATCCTGGAATGCACTGCAAACTCCGGGCATGCCGAGTTCCGCTGCTTCCGCGATCCCAAGCGAGCGGTGGTGCTCAACGGCAAGGGAGACTTTCTTAACGACACCAGCATCGTCGGCGACGCCATCACGCTGGAGGTGTCGCCGCTCGACTGGATTCAGCTGCAGGTGGAGTGGTGAACCGGCATGCCCGAGCGCTGGGGCCCGCCGCCCGCCGGGACGCACGTCGCTTGCCGGCCGACACGCCGCTCCCCGCGATTTATCGCCAACATTTCGAACAGGAAGTTCAAAGCAACGACCCGCTCGCCCGCTCGCCGGAGATGGCGACCGTCGAGGCGCTGTTGTTTCTCGCGGACGAACCGCTGGCGCCAAAGAAACTCGCGCAAGCCGCGGGTCTCGATGCGGCCACGCTGCGGAAGGTTCTCCGGCAACTGCAAGACGCGTATCAGCAGGACCGCTCGCCGTTCGAGATTGAGGAACTCGCGGGGGGCGTGCAGCTTTTTTCGCGGTCGGAGTTTCATCGCTGGCTGTCGCCGTTGCGCCGGCCCGAGCAAGAGATTCATCTCTCCGCCGCCGCCCGCGAGACGCTGGCGATCGTGGCGTATCGTCAGCCGATCACGCGTGCGGACCTCGAAGGCATCCGCGGCGTGAACTCGACGGAGACGCTGAGGTTGCTCATGGAGAAAGGTTTCGTGCGCATCGCGGGGCGCGACGATTCGCTGGGCCGACCGGTGCTCTACGGCACAAGCAAGAAGTTCCTGCAAATTTTCGGCCTGCACAGCCTGAAGGATCTGCCGCGCCGCGAGCAGATCGGCTAAGTTCCGCACGTCAAAAATACCGCTCGGGAGCCCGCAGCGCAAGCAAGGCCTAAATTCGATCCTTGCTTGCGCTGCGGGCTCTGTCAGCTTGCTGTCAATCGAGCGATGATTTGCCCGCAGCGCCTACCTCGCCTGCCCCAACGCGGCGACCGCGAAAATGATCGGGTAGAGCCGTTCGTAATACCAGAGCTTCGCGAAGTAAAACCCGATCGGCGTCGGCTCGTCAAGCTTGCCGTGTTCGACCTGCTCGATCAACCAGGCGAGCCCGCGTTCGTCGCTCCCCAGGGCTTCGAGAGCCAGCGCCGTCTCCTCGATCGACGACGGCGACCCCGCCGCGCCGCCCCAGCCGCCGTCGACGTTTTGTGCCGCGCGTAGCCAGGCGCGACCGCGCTGAGCCGCGGCGGCGTCGGGCGCCAGCTGACGATACGCGGCCAGGACGCGAGCAGTGCCGTAGGTCGGGTTCTCGTCCTCCGCGACGTGTTGATTGCCGAACCAGAGGGGGAGCCAGGAACCGTCGGCGCGTTGCTGTTTGGCGAGGTAAGCGAGGCCCTGTCGATGTGCCGATGCATGTTCGGCGGGGAGCGCCCGCAGGACGTGGGCGGTGAGGTCGGCGCCGCTGCGGTCGAAGGGGAGATGGCCCCAGCCGCGGCAAAATGTCGGCCAACCGCCGTCGCGATTCTGCAGGCCGAGCAGCCAACGCTCGCCGGCGCGGAACACATCGGCGTCGACGGGTACGTGTTTTTTCAAATGGCCCAGAGCCAGCAGGGCGCCGGGCGTGTCGTCGGCATCGGGCACGCCGCCGGGGAGATCGGTCCAAGCCCAGCCGCCTGGGTCGGCGCCGGTGTAGGGATGCCGGACGCGATATTGCTGCCCCACGAGCCAGTCGCGCAACCGCTCTTTGTCTTCCAGCGCTTCGAGATCGTTGGCCGATGCCAGGGCGTTGATCGAGAGGGTCGTCACCCAGGTGGCGAGGTTCGAGTCGATCGCCCAGCTGCCGTCGGGTCGCGCCGATCGCTGTAAAAATTCGATCCCGAGCCGGGCGACCGGATGATCGCTCAAACCGATGCTCGCCAGGCTGAGTGTGACGAAGCTGGTGAGCGGCGTGGCTTCGAGAAACCCGCCGCTGGTCGGCTGAATTGCCTGCAGCACGCGCATACTAGGACTGCGCGCCAGCCGGCGTATGCCCCATGTCAGCGGATTCCACGTGGGCCGATGGTGGTGAATCGCCTGGCCGATGCCGATCAGCGCCGGCAGTGCGTAGCTGACGACATGCAGACGCAGGAAGCGAAACCACGATTGCGGCAAACACGCCAATTCGAACGGCAGCGGCGGCACCTCCGACCAGTCGACCAGGCCCGCGAGCGCGCACGTCGTGAGGATCGGCGTCGCGAAGGTGCGGTCCTTGCCGTAGCGAGCGCGGACCGCCTCCGCCAATTCCTGCGGCGACGAACCGTAACGCTCGTTCAGCCAGCGCTCCGCACGCTCGAGCGGCTGAGCGTGCGATTGCGTTGCGCCGGTCAGATGAATCGCGGAGCGGCACAGCATCGTCGTCGAGATGTTGCTGAAGCTGCGGACAGTATCGCCCCAGCCGCCGTCGTCGTTCTGATGTTCCGCGAGCCAGCGCAAGCCACCGAGGACGAGCGGCGTGAATCGGTCGCCGCCGAGCTGTTTTTGCACCAGCGCCAGGGCCATGATCGCCGTGGCCGTCGACAGTGCAGACGTCGAAAGTTCGCCTTCCCAGTGCCCGGCTGGCAAGCGCAGATGGAAAAGGGCGGCCCGGGCCTTCTCGTACGCCGCTTGCAATCGCTGGGGAGAGTGGGACACGATCACTTTCCGTCCGTAAAACAGTTCTTCAAATGCGAGAACCTTGCCATGTCCGACTTGCGCATCCTTCGGGAACCGACCGTCTACCTCGTCGGTCAGCAGACGACTACCGAGGCCGAGATTGATCGGTTTCTCGCCGATCATCAAGTCGCGACCTGGAACACCGATTCCGAAGTCGCCGGCGAGAAGCTGGCGGAGGTCGCCGGACGCGTTTGCTATATGTCGTTCGCCAAACCCAGGCCAGGCGGCAATCACGCCTACCTCGACCACATCCTCGAAGTCGGCCACGGCTCCGTCCTGGAACACGCCGTCTGGAACTTCGTCTTCACCGGAATCAGCCGATCGCTGACCCACGAACTGATCCGGCATCGCGCCGGTTTCGGTTACTCGCAACTCAGCCAGCGCTACGTCGACGAATCGGTGGCCGAGTACGTCGAGCCCGACTGCATAGCCGACGATCCCGAAATCCACGCCCTCTGGACCCAGGCCGTCTCTGCCTGCCATCAAGCGTATATTGAACTCACGGAGAAATTGCAGAAAGTTTTCGCCGACGAGCCCGATCGGACGCTACGGCGCAAGCTTGCCCGGCAGGCGGCGCGCAGCATTCTGCCCAACGCAACGGAGACCAAGATCTTCGTGACCGCGAACGCCCGGGCGCTGCGGCACTTCATCGAGCTGCGCGGCAACCGCCATGCGGAGACGGAGATCCGCAAGCTGGCGATCGCCGTCCTGCGAGTAATGCAGAAAGAAGCCCCGAATCTATTCGGCGATTACGAGTTGGTCGCACTGGCGGACGGCACCTTCGAGGCGACCACGAAACACCGCAAAGTTTAATTCAGAATTTGAACCACAGAGTCACAGAGAGCACAGAGGAAGACAGGGAGAAGAACAAACTTGTCAGCAATTGGCTCTTCCGCTTTCCTATCTTTTCCTTGCATTTCTCTGTGCTCTCTGTGACTCTGTGGTTAGTCTTTGTTCTTCTCCAGGAGATGCCATGCAACTCACGCGTCGATCCTTCCTCAAACAATCGAGCGGCGCCGTTCTCGCCGCGCCGCTTTTCGTGCGGAACCTGATTTCCAACCCTCCCAGCGGCCGAGTGCGCCATGCGAGCTTCGGCTCCGACGGGATGGCGGGAGGCGATATTACGAGCCTCCTTCGGCATCCGAACCTCGACCTGCTCGCCGTCTGCGACATCGACGCCGCCAAGCTCGACCGAGCGCAGAAGCGCTTCGCAACGCAAAAGTTCCGCGTCTACCGCGACTACCGCGAACTTCTAGACAAGGAATCCAAGAATCTCGACAGCGTTAACGTCAGCACGCCCGACCACATGCACGCCCCGATCGCGATGTCGGCCATGCAGTTAGGTTTAAACGCCTACGTGCAGAAGCCGCTCGCCCATGACGTCTACGAGTGTCGCAAGCTCGCGGAGTACGCCCGCGATCGCAAGCTGGTGACGCAGATGGGCATCCAGGTCCACTCGGCAGCGCCGTACCGCTTGGGCGTCGCGGTCATCCACGCGGAGGCGATCGGCAAGGTTCGCGAGGTGCACACCTGGAGCAACAAGAAATGGGGCGACGCCACCCCGCGCCCCGACCGCCAGGACGAAATCCCCGCCGGCCTCAGCTGGGATCTCTGGGTCGGCGTCGCGCCCGAAACTCGCTACCTCGGAGGAAATTACTACCATCCCTTCAACTGGCGTAAACGTCTCGACTTCGGCACCGGCACCTTCGGCGACATGGGTTGCCACATCTACGACCCGGTCTTCGAGGCCCTCGCCCTGACGTCGCCGATCTCCGTCCGTTCCGAAGGCCCCGAACCGTTCCGGCACAACTGGGCCAGCGACGCCGAGATCCACTACGTCTTCCCCGGCACGCGCTACACCGAAGGGACGACGGTTCGCGTCGTGTGGTACGACGGCGACAAGCGTCCCCCCAAGGAAATCCAGGGCCAGATCGGCACGCAGCGATTACCCGACCAGGGTTCGATCTTCGTGGGGACGAAGGGGACGATGTTGCTGCCGCACGTCGCCGGGCCGATCCTGTTCCCGACGGAAGCCTTCAAGGATTACGCGATGCCGAAGGTCGAGGCGGCCGACCATTATTTGCAGTACGTGAACGCGATCCGCGGCGAGGGTCGAACCTCGGCGGGTTTCAGTTATTCGGGCCCCCTGACGGAAGCGGTGCTGCTAGGCGGCGTGGCGACGCACTTCCCCAAGCGCGTGCTGGAATGGGATACCGCGAAGCTCACGTTCAAGCAATTCGCGGAGGCCGACCGCCTGGTCCGGCGAACGTATCGCAAGGGGTGGGAAGTGAAGGGATTGAGTTGAGCTTTCCGAGCCGCGACCGTTAAGGAGCGCCGCCGTTGCAATGTCGCGTTGGAACTGTTCCGTCACCGCCGTGGCTCGATTATTGCACCGCGGGAGTTGCATCAACATGAAAAGGCCTAAGCATGCATTACGCCGCTCAGGCCTTCTGTTTACAGCACGGATGTCAACTGGAGGCTGATAGCCGTGTTTCGGCCGGCGGCATTACTTCTTTTTGCCTTTCTGCTGAGCAATTCCCAGGCCCTTTTGCCCCTGAGGGGGAACGTTCTGCTGGGCAACACCGAGGCCCTGAGCCCCTTTTTGCTGCGCTTGCAAAAGTGCCGCTTGAGCTTGTGCAGCTGCCATCTGCTGCGCCCGTGCCAAGCCCCCCTGCTGTTGCAAGGCTTGCTGGGCCTGCTGAGCGGCTTTTTGTTGGGCCATAGCCAAGCCCTTTTGCGCTTGCGGCGGCCTTCCCTGTGCCAATGCCGGCTTTTGAGCGAGAACCAGCCCGCCTAAAAATAGCCCGAAAGCAACACAGAATTTCATAACCGAACCTCCATTGGGCGAAACAGGGAACACAAAAACAGGTGCAAGCGAAGCGAGGCGTCCCGTTTTCCCCATATCCAGGGTTACCCGGAGCGTCCCCGATTCGCTGCCTGCAATTGAAACGCCTGTGACTGAGAAACGTTGGCGCGACTCTACCGACAACATTGAAAGGAAGCCACGTCGTCCCGTTGATTCTTAACGACAAAACGACATGCGAACGTTTCCCTTGCTGACGCGTCCAGCGAATGACGAGCCGCGACCGTGGTGAGGGAGCGTGGCCCTTGTAATCGCGCGTTGGAATCGCTCCCTGACGGTGGTTCAGAGGAGCTTGCCAATCGGCGATTGACAGGATAGCCTCAGTATGACGTCATTTCCCTGGAGGCGGAAACTTGGAACATTCCTAATGAAGCCGTCAAGATCATCGCCGGCGAGAATCACAAGGAAACGAATCTAGCCGAAGTGTAAGCGGTCGGCAAACTTGTAAAAGCCTACAAAAAGGGCGGCAGGCAATTCGGCGTGATTCAATTTTCATTGGAGATCCCTATCCGAATTCCCTCAGGGGTAACATTCCCGCCTGAAGAAAAATCTCAATTATCCTTCGTACTTGATTTGTACATCGATGGCTCCGCTAACGCTGGAACGTCCACTTTTCGCGTCATCGTCAAAGGCAAAGGCGTGACGGAGGACGGAAATGACTTATCTCTTGATTCTGCCGCATCAACGGTTAGGACTATATCAGAATCAAAGTAGTTACGATCTGTCGCTCACTGACGATTGCCGTGCGCTACCTCGCGACGATCTCGCCCGTCTGCGTGACCTTGGGGAATTTCTCGAAATGCGCCTTGTGCAAATTCAGTCCTGGCAAAACCGTGATCGCATCCGTGCCGACGGCGAACTCGAGGAAAAACAGGGAGATGCTCTCCGCGTTGTGCAGGCGCTTGAACTTGGAAATGCTTTGGAACTTGCTCTCGTTCGAATACGCCTTGTCGATATCGTCGATCCGATCGGGTTTGCCGTCGCGCCCGCCGACGAAATGGGCGAACTCGTGCAGGACGGTCCAGTGTTTCTCGTGCGAAGGGGTCGTTTCGAACGCCCGCGAAAGCCAAATCGATTGGCCTGGGTTTTTCGAGACAACCCCCGTCTTTTTGTCTTGGTAGATCTGGATCTTGTTAATGCCGAGCTTGTTGCCCCCGCGCACGGTTCGCCCGATGAAATCGGGATTGGGCACGGGGTCGAACAGGATGACGTTCTCGCTCGGTTGCTTGCCGAAAGCGTTGAAGCGGGCGACGAAGAAGTGGATGTCGGCGAGGACTTTCTGTACGCGACGGATGTCCTGAGTATCCACCCGTTCTTTGCCATTGGCGAAATGTTTGTTGAGAAGCGCCATCATATTCGGCGTGACCCGGGTCAACTGGAATCGCAGCGCTTGCAGGCGAGGCTCCAGGATCCTCAGGATCATATTCGCCATCGCGACGATCTCGACGCCCAACGTGCTGGGGATCGGCGCGACGTTGGGTGTGCCGGCGCCAGGCGTCTTCGAATTCGGAGATTCCGGCGCCCCCAGCTTACCCATCGGCACCTGGGGCGCTTCGAGAATGTGCTTCGTCAGCGCCTTGATGGTCGGCCCATTAACGTCGACCCGCCCGTCGTGAAAGTGGAGCACTTGCGTCTGAAACTTGGCGATCGCCGCCTTGGTCTTCGGCCCTATGATGCCGTCTTCCGCCAAGACCAGATCGGGGCCTCCGTCCGCCGGCAGCACGGAGTTAAGATACTGCTGAACCAGATGGACGTCAGCGGTCTTGTTGAGGCCGCCGATTCCGACCGATCCCGTGAGCGGCGCGTCGGTGATTGCATCGTCCTTATTATCGCATTCGGTTCGGCCTTTACCTTTGACGATCGACATGGAAACTCCCTTCAGCCGTTAGAGCCCTGGATTTGCGAGAATTGCACTGTAACCGCTCGGCGTTCCCACGTCCACCTTTTATCCTTTCGAAAGCCCAAGGCCCCAAGGATGGCAATCCGGGGGACCTGCCACAGACCACGCCCATTCGCGGTCGTGATAGGTCACGTCAAGAATCGGTCTTCGTCCAGGGGCGGCGGGTCAACTCAGCAGCGTCCGCTTCTTGTCCAGGTGCGGCGGCAGAATGAAGCAAAGCTGGCCGATGGCAATGCCGACCAGCACCCCTGCCAGGATGCCGCTCAGCCAACACAGGCTGAAGTAGAGCTGCGCCAGCATCACCCACACGATGAGCAAGCCGCCCAGCGCGTACCAACACCTTAGTAGCCAGGTCGGCGTCTGCAGATGTTGCAGGAAACGCCAGTAGATGCAAAGCGTCGTCACAATGAGAACGACGGGCCGGCACGGAAAGCTCCCCGGGATCCAGTCGGTCGCGAACTCCCCGGCCGAGTTCGGGGGCGCCTTGGCGATCTGCCAACGCACGATCTCGCTGGCCGTGCCGAGCAGTATGGCCCAGCCGATCGGCACGAACAAGAAGCGTTGATGGACGCGCGGCCAAAAGAAGAAGCAGCCGACGAAAAGCGCGAGCAGACCGATCCCACTCCACTCGCCGACGTAATAGCCCACCTGCATCGGAATGCGCAGCCAGCCGTGCTCCAGGCGAAACAGGTGAAAAACCGAGTGAGCTTCGTAGTCGATCCCTGGCATGGCGCGTCTCATTGCGTGGGGGCGAAGATCCGTTCTGTGGCATTGTAGGAACTTACTTCCAGCGCTCGACGACAAACCGCTCTCCCGCGGGTCGAAGGGTGACGGCGCCCGATTCCGCCGTCGTCAGCAGCGGAATCCCGTGACGCTCGAACAGCGCATGCGGCGCCTGCTTCCCCGCGGCGATCGCTTGCGACGAGATCGCGAGCCGTGGTTTCGCCCACGTCAAGAACCGCGGCGTGTAAGGCGTCTCGCTGCCGTGGTGCGGTGCCTGCAGTACGTCGATCGTCGGCGCGGGCAATTCCAGCACCTGGCTCAGCCCCTGCTTCTCCAGATCGCCCGTGAGGAGCAGCGTCAATCCCGTATGCTTCACCGACAGCACCATGCTGCGGCTATTTTCATTCTCGGGCGGCCCGTCCGCGGGTGGATGCAGAACTTCATAGGACCAGTTACCGACCGTGCCGACATCGCCCCGCTGCAGCGTCCGAACCGCGACGTCGCGCCGGGCGAGCGCTTCGAGCACGCGCCGCACGGCCGCGGTTTCCTGCTTCGGCAAGCTCGGCGTCCAGGCGAGGCGTTTCACGTCGAAGCGCTCCAGCAATTCGGGGAACCCCGCGATGTGATCGAAGTCGGCATGCGACAGAAACACCTCGTCGATCCGGCGAATCCCGCGGCTCCATAGAAACGGCGCGATCTGCCGTTTCGTCACCGCGTTCCCCTGTTTCGAACCGACGTCGTACAGCGCGACTTCGCCGGTGCTCGATTCCAACACGACGCAGCCGCCATGGCCGACCGCGAGAAACGTGCAGCGATCCTCGAGCGGCCTGAACCAGCCGAGTGCGAGGAACGTGCCCAGACTCAGCCAACCCAGGCCGAGCACGGAGATCCCGATCCGTACCCGGCGCGCGAGGGGCAGCGTCAGCCCGAGCAGCAGCCCGACGTGAAAAATCACCAGCCACCAGTTCGGTACGTCGGCGAGAAAGACGTAGGCGCCGGGTTGCTGCAGGCCCCAGTCGACGAGCCCTTCGCACCCCGCCAGGAGCAGACGCGTACTCTCCGCGAATGGTGCGGAGAGTACGCGTCCATGCGTGAGCAGCAGTCCGAACCCCGAGAAAAGTGCGAGCGAGGTGAGCAGCACGAGCGGCGGGCCGATGACCAGCGCGATCGGCGCGAGAATGTGGTAGCGCGACAGCGCCAGCGGCGAGACCGCCAGCCAGAGCCAGAATCCCAGCAGATATTGCAGAAGGACGAAGCGACCGAGGGCGAGCGCGCCGCTCACGATAAGTGGCCGCTGCGCCGCGAGCAACCGTTCGATCGGCGGCGCCTCGCGGCCGAAGCGAACGTCGGGAACGCCCCAGTGCAGCACCGCGACGGCGAGAAACGAAAGCTGACAACCGGTCTGAAAAATCTCGGCCGGGTTCCAGCCGGCGACGATCAGCCAGGCCAGGGCGAACGCGTTGGCGAAGTTCACGGGACGCCGAAGCAGCAGGCCGACGGCCAGGGCGAAGACCATCCAGACGGCGCGCATTACCGGGGGCCTGCCTCCCGTCACCAGTGCGTACGTCAGCAGGATCAGAGCGATGACCAGGGCCGAGCGCCGTCGGCTCCAACTCGGCAGACGCAGTAACAGCCAAAGGAACCACGCCAGGATGACGAGATGCTGCCCCGAGATCGCCAGCACATGGATGACTCCGGTGCGCAAGAACTTCTCCCAGCCGGCGCTTCCCAGTCCCGACCCTTCGCCCAGCACCAAAGCCTGCGCGAGCGCCGCCTGTTGCGGCGGCAGCGCTTCGCGGAATGTCTCCAGACCTCGTTCCCGGACGACGCCGATCCAGCCCCAGAGCGATCCCGTCCATCCGCGCCGCAGGAGCGTGATTCCATTTACGCCGCCCGGCACGAAGACGAGCGCGCTGATGCCGCGATCGCGCAGGAATTGTGCGTAGTCGAATTCGCCCGGGTTCAGCGGGCCGCTGGCCGTCTGCAGACGCCCGACGATCTCGACCTCGTCGCCGGCCCGCAGGTCGTCGCCGGGTTTGCCGAGCACCGTGACCTGCACGACGCCGACGACGTTGTGCTCGCCGGCATGCGTGAGCACCCGGCTCACGTTCACGAGGCCGCGCGTCGAGGGCTCGTTCGCCAGGCGGGCTTCAGGTTGATCGTCGTTGGGGGGTAAGGCAAGCGGTTGCGAGGCGAGCCTACCCTGTATTCGGATCGGGTTCCCGCCAGGCAGCGCGTAATGGCGAATGTCATTCTCGGCAACGCGGACGATCTGGCCGTGATGGTTGACCGCCCCGAGTCCGGCGACGGCGAGCCATAGCATCGGCAGCGCTCCGGCCGGCTGGGTGCGAAACAGGAAACATCCGACGAGCCCAGCGCCGACGACGAGTAGACTGCCGACGAACTCCGGCTGCGCAAATCGATCGACGACGATGCCCGCGGAAAAGGCGAGCGCGAGCGGCACGAGCGGCGCGCTCCAGATCGGCGGGGGCGAATTGTCGTCGATGGGTTTACCCCCGGGCGTCTGCCTGTGCGACCTCGGCGAGAAACGCGGCCAGCTTCGCGGGATCCTTGCGTCCAGGGCTCGTTTCGACGCCGCTGGCGACGTCGACGCCGTAGGGCCTGACGCGCTGGATGGCGGCGCCGACATTGAGAGGCGTGAGTCCGCCGGCGAGCAAGACGGGGACGCCTGGATCGAAGCCGACGAGCAGATCCCACGGCGCCGTCTGCCCCGTGCCGCCGTAGGAACCGGGGACGTGGGCGTCGAGCAGCACAGCCGCGGGGGGGTGGGCGCACGACTTCACAAAGGCGGCAATGAGTCGCAGCGTCTGTTCATCGCCTACTGGGAAGGCGGGGATCCAGCGAAAGGGGAGATAAGCCGGACAAGGCAAGATTTCGTCGCCGTGAATTTGAACGGTGACGACGCCGGGGAGATCTTGCAGGAAAGTGGTGATGGTCGCCCACGATTCGTTAACGAAGAGGGCGGCGGGTTCCACGAATGCCGGGAGGGCTTGCAGGATGTCGCGGGCGGTTTCCTTGGGGATGCAGCGCGGGGACTTCGGATAGAAGTTCAGCCCGACGGCGTCGGCGCCGAGACGAGCCGCCTCACGGGCGTCGGCGCTGGAGGTTAGGCCGCAGATTTTCACACGGGTTCGCATGCGAATATTGTAGGATAAGAGAAAAGGAGGTTCGACCATGAATCCTGCAACGGTCGTTCACCGCGATCCGGAAATCATGAGCGGCACGCCCGTCTTCGTAGGGACTCGGGTACCGGTTCGTAATTTGCTCGACTACCTCGCAGCTGGCTACCCACTCGACGTTTTCCTGGACGAGTTCCCGACGGTTTCTCGTGAGCAAGCGATTGCGGCCCTGGATCAAGCGAACGAGATGTTGGTGGCTTATGCGTATACTGCTTGACGAGTGCGTCCCTCAATCCATTCGTCGCGAGCTACCGGGGCATGATGTTCGCTCGGCCCGGTTTATGGGGTGGGCAGGTAAGGAGAATGGCGAGTTGTTGGCCTTGATGGTTGGCGCTGGATTTGAGGTGCCACTCACGGTAGACCAAAACTTACGCTATTAACAAAACTTGTCGAACTCCGGAATTGCGCTAATCGTCATGATCGCGCCGAGCAACATGGCCTTTGAGCTGAAACCGCTCCTCTCAAAGGTCCAGGCCGCACTCCAATCAATCCAGCCCGGCGACATCGTCGAAATAACTGCCTGAAACGTCCCTTTCGCCGGTCTTCGCTTAGCGCTCGCATGAGTCCACGCGAGCGCTAAACGAATCTCGGCGGCTCGCTAATTTCGGCCCCCGACCACATCGACCACTTCCACGTTCGGCACCTGCAAATCCAGCGAGATCGCCGGCGATTCGGCGCGGGCGACGTTGCCGGCCTGATCGACCGCCTCGATCTTCAGGAAAAACTGCCCGCCGATGTCGCGGGGGAATGCCCAGCGATATTGGCCATCGTTCTTGACGTTGCGGGCGATCGCCGCCCAGGCGCCGTCGGAGCGCGAGCGGTAATAGATCGAGATCGGATCGAAGGCGAGCTGCTTGTTGTCCTGAGCGGTCCAGTGGATGTCGATGCTCGCTTGCTGCGGCACCATCTCGATCGGCCGAAAAACGACCGACGGTGCATTCACGTCGCTCTCGACGACGATGTGCGGCGCGTCGCCGCGGACGGGATGCTTGCCGCCGAAGCCGTGGTTATTGGTGATGACCAGACGAATGCCGTAGATGCCTTCGCCGGGGAGATCGACCTCGGCCGGACTGCGTTTATCGAGATCCTCGCCGGCGGGCTGCCAGCTTTGACCGTTATCCGCCGTGAGGAAAAGTTCTACTTTGCCGACGCCGGAAGGTCCGACGGAATCGAGTCGATAGTCGATCTGGGCACGCAGGGTGTTGATGAGTTTTCGACTTCCGGGGGTTCGCTGCGATAGTTGTGCGGGGGGAGTTTCGGGTCGATACGCGGTCGTGTTGACCGCGGGGCTGGTCACCGTAGGAGGCGGCACGAAGGTCGCGACCTGCGGAATCGACGTTGGGGTCGGCGGCGGCGGAACCAAGGCCGGTGGCTGTACCGGCGGCGGCGTCACCGTCATCGGTTGCATGGGGGGCGGAACCGCAGCAATCTGCAGCGGCGGCGGCGCGACGACCGGCGTTTGCGCCGGCGGCAACGGCAGGCCCGCCGGCGGCAGCATGCCCGGCAAGGGCAAGCCCCCCGCAAGCTGCGTCGGCGCCGGCGACTTGAATGGCGGCATCAGCTTCGTTCCCTTGTTGTGCGCCCAGTCGCTCCCCTCCAACTTCACCGGATAGTTCACATCCGCCGAGATCAACTTGAACACGTTCGGCTGATCCGGCACCGGAACCAGCGGACGCTCTCCCGTCTCCGTCACCACGTACGCCCGGACTGACAGTTTATCGGCATGCGGATCGTCGAGCAGGCACTGCACGCTGGGCTCGCCGTTGCCCACATGGCCGAACTGTCCCGTGACGACGGGGGGCTTGGTATCGACGATGATGTGCAGATCGGGAACGGTCTGATTGAGGTCGGCGGGGTTGGATTTCCCCGCCAGATCGACGGTGACGAGCTTGAAAAAATACTCGCCGTCCTCCTTGGTTTGGTACAGCAAGAACGGCGTGGCGGGCGGCACCGCCTCCTGCCGAGTCCACTGCGTGGCTGGGGTCTTGGCGAAGAGCACCACTTCGCGAACCTTGGGAGCGTCGGCGGGAGCAATCGTCACCGGAAGCTTGAACTTAGGTAAATTTGTGTAGACTTTTTTGAGAGCCGGCGGCGCTTGGGCGCTCGCCCCATGGACGCTCAAACTCGTAACGACCAGAATCAGTGCGGCGCGCAGACGACCGTTGTGCATGGCGATGTCCCCCGTGTGGCGTTTCCGACCCTTGCCCATATCCCCATAGTCGGGCAGAGAGATTCTCTGATCGGAATCGGTCCAGACGCTTCAGAGGGCGGGGTGCATACAACGGACGCTTTTTGCTGTCAAGAGGAAATCCGCAGAATCTAGCCGCGTTCGAAGGCTTTATGGAGCAGGTCGACGACTTCCTCGACGGAGGCGTCCTGCAGACGTTTGCCGCGCCGTTCGAGCGATTCGCCGAAATGGATGGCGACGTCTTGCATGCGTTCGTGCGTTTCCTGCGAGCCTCCCACGAGGAGAACGTCGTCGGCCTTGGTTACACGATGATGACCGTCGTCGTTATCGAGCCCGACGCCGAGTAGGCCCATGACTTGAGGATCGGATTTCTTTTTGCGTGCCACGAGGAATGCTCCAGAATGAGTGCCGTCTATCAGAAGTATAAAGGGCAAAGCCCGGGCGGGTCAAATAATTGCCGGTAGCGCCGAGGCTTTTGCTCCGCGGACATCGGCGGCGTAATCGGTATAACACGAGTTACGAAAACGGAGTCCGCCTCGATGAAGATCGGCATCACCTACGACTTGAAAAACGCCAGCCTCGCCGGGCCCGACGATGCTCAGGAAGAGTTCGACAGTCCCTACACCATCGAAGCGATCTCGACGGTGCTGCGCGGGCTTGGCCATCAAACCGTGCTCCTGGGCGACGGCCGCGAGTTCCTGCAAAAGATCCTGGCGGAACCGGTCGACTTCGTCTTCAATTTCGCGGAGGGGACCGGCATCAGCCGATCGCGCGAGGCGCGCGTGCCGGCGGTGCTCGAAATGCTCGGCATCCCCTTTACCGGTTCCGATCCGCTGACCATGGCGATCACGCTCGACAAGGATTTGGCCAAGCGCCTCGTCGCCGCCGCCGGCGTCGCCGTTCCCTTCAGCTTCGCCCTCGAACCCGATCGAGATTTCGCTGAGATCCCGCTCGCGGACCTCAAGTTCCCGCTCGTCGTCAAGCCCGCCTGGGAAGGCTCGAGCAAAGGGATTCGCAGCAAAAGCTTCGTCCGCGCCGTCGGCGAATTGCAAGCCGTCGTCGAATCCCTGCGCCGCGATCATCCGCAGACAATCCTCCTGGAAGAATACATCGAAGGCGAAGAACTCACCGTCGGCATTTTGGGGAACAGTCCGCCCCAAATTCTCGGCGTCATGCAGGTCGTCCCGAAAACTCCCGGCGAACACTTCATCTACAGCCTCGAAATCAAACGCGACTACCGCCGACTCGTGACCTACTACTGTCCCGCGCTGCTCCCTGCGGAGACGCTGACGGCAGTCGAGCAGGCGGCGCTTCGCGCCTTCCGCGCTCTGGGATGCCGAGACGTGGCCCGCGTTGATTTCCGCATGCGCGGCGGCGTTCCCTACTTCCTCGAAGTCAATCCGCTGCCAGGGCTTAATCCCGACGATAGCGATCTCGTTATCCTGGCCAAGCTCGTCGGCTGGACGTATCCGCAGCTCATCGAAACGATCGTGGCTGCGTCGTTTCAGCGGCTCGGCTGGAAAGGTGCATCATGAAGCCCGCCTCCGTGCTCGTGCTCTACAACCATCCGCTGCTCCCCCTCACCCATCCCGACGCGGACTCGGAGAACTCCGTCGTCGAGATCGCCGAGGCGATGGCGAAAGTGCTCGTGGACGCCGGGTATCACGTGTCGCTGTTGGGGCTCAAGCAGGATCCGACGGAATTGTGGCGCGAACTCGAGGCGCGTCAGCCGAGCGCGGTGCTGAATCTCTTCGAGGGCAATCTCGACGATCCGGAGACGGAGTCGTACGTCGCGGGGCTGCTGCAGTGGAAGGGGATTCCGTTCACGGGATCGCCGATGGAGACGCTCGCCCTGGCGCGGGCGAAGCATACGACGAAGTGCCTGCTGCGCGGCGCCGGTCTGCCGACGTCGGATTTCTACGTGGTGAATGAGCTTCCTCTGCCGCCGTCGCCGATTTCGTTCCCGGTGATCGTGAAGCCGGCGCGGCAAGACGCGAGCGTGGGCGTCAATCAATCGAGCGTCTGCACTGATGCGCTTCAGGTGGAGCAGCGCGTGAAGGTTCTCCTGGAGACGTACGGGGCGCCGGTGATCGTCGAGGAGTTCGTTCGCGGCCGAGAATTGAACGTCGCGCTGCTCGAACTGCCGACGCTGGAGTTCCTGCCGCCGGCCGAGATTATTTTCCCGGAGGAACGGCCGGGCTATTGGCCGATCCTGACGTACGACGGCAAATGGAAGCCCGGCACGCCCGACTACGAGACGCAGCCGCCGGAGTACCCGGCCGACCTTTCGCCGGAAATCATCGCGATGCTCGGCAAGTACGCGATGGACGCGTATCGGCTGCTGGGCTGCCGGGATTACGCCCGGGTCGATTTCCGCATGGGGTCGGACTTCAAGCCATACATTCTGGAAGTAAATCCCAATCCCGAAATCAGCGACGCGGCCGGTTTTGCCGGGTGCCTGGGGTCGGCGGATCTGAAGTACAAAGAGTTTCTGGTACGGCTCATCCAACAAACCATCGGCCGAACCGAGCGACCCCGGCCCACGTTCGCGATGGATCAGGTGGTTCCGCCAACGCCCCCGGCGTAGGAGTTTTCGCATGTCCGACTTTATCGACGCGCATGTCCACGTCTGGACCGACGATTTTCGCCGATTCCACCTGGCGGAGAACTTCAAGCCCGACGACATTCGGCCGCGGTCGTTTACGCCGGACGAACTGTTTCGCCACACCAAGGAAGCGGGCGTCGCACGCGTCAATCTTATCCAGATTAGTTTCTACGGGTTCGACAATAGATACATGCTCGAGGCGATTGAGCGGCACAAGGACGTCTTCGTCGGTACCGCACTCATCGATCCGCTGCAGAAGGATCCCGACGCGCAGATGCTCGACCTCGCCAAGCGCGGCGTGCGCGCCTTCCGCATCCGTCCCGGAGCCAAGCTCCCCGTCGCGCGCTGGCTCGAACCCGAAGGCTACGCGAAGATGTTCGCGGCCGGTGCCAAGCACAACCTCGGCATGAGCTGCCTCGTTAACCCCGCGGGACTCCCCGAACTCGAGCGTATGTGCAAGGCGTATCCTGACACGCCCGTGATCGTCGACCATCTTTGTCTCCTGGGGGGCACGGGGACGATCGTCGAGCGCGACGTCGACGCGCTGTGTGCGCTGGCAAAGTATCCGCGCGTGCTGATCAAGGTCGGCGCCTTCTACGCCCTGGGAGCGAGGAAGTCGCCGTACCTCGATCTGGCGCCAATGATCGAAAAAGTCGTGAAGGCGTTCGGCGCCCGGCGCTGCATGTGGGAGAGCGATTCGCCGTACCAGATCAACAACGCCCCCTACCGCGACAGCCTCGACCTGGTGCGGACGCAGCTCAAGTTCCTCACCGACGAGGAACGCACCTGGCTGCTACGTCGGACCGCGGAGGAGTTCTTTTTTCGGGCGAAATAGATGTGACAAAGAGGAGGTCGAATGGCAAAAGGCCCGGTCGTGTGACCGGGCCCTCTCTTGGACACTAGGCGTTGGAGCTTAGTAGCGGATGGTAAGGTCGGCGCCGGCAGTCACGATGCCCTGGTTGCCGTTATAGAGGTAGTTGTTGTCCGAGCTGTGGTCGAAGCGAACTTCCGGACGGAAGATGACGCCGCGGGAGACTAACCAGCTCAAACCGTACGTCTGGGCGAAGTACGACGTGCGTTCGCCGGTACGTTGGCCGTCGGTATCTTCAAACCATTCCAGGCGAGCCTGAGCGGTGAGGCAGTCGTTGATCTTGTACTGCGCGTAGACGGGCAGGCCCATCCAGTTGGCAGTGCCGAACCCGGCGTTCGTGCCACCGACCACGCCGATGGGGGCGTTGGTCTGGTAGCAGTAGATGAACTCGGCAGCCACCGTCAGCTTGTCGGTGAGGGCATTGGTGTAGACGAAGTCGAAGGAATTAAAGTTATTGCGACCAAGCGGTTCCGACTGGGTTCCGTATGTAGTCGGGTTGAAGGGCTGATCCTGGATGAATCGACCGTTGCCGATGGCCCAACCAAAGGTCGCAGTCTGCTTTTTGTCGCACGTCGTATAGGTTACGGCGCCGATGGTTTGAAGTCGCATGGCGTCGTCAATAAAAACGTCGTTGCCGCCGGCGAGGCCGTATTTCAGGACAAGGTTATCGCTGAGGTTCGAGATGAACAACACACCGGTATGGGTAAACGGCGGCGCGAAGTTGAAGGTAAACGACTTCGACATGAAAGGCGACGATACAGTTTCGACGCTTTCAAAACCCCAAGGACAATAAAGGCGGCCGACGCGTACTTCAGTGCCATTGAACAGGTTTGGCAACCAGGCATTGGCGTAGAACTGTACGGGATCGACGCCGTAGAAGTTCTGGTTTCCGGCCGCGTTCTGCAGCTGGCTGTTGAACAACCCACGCGCCATCGTGTAACGGTAATCCGTCCCGAAGAGAACATCGGCACGGAAGCCAAAGTTGACTTCCTTGGATTCGGTGTCGAGGGCGCGATCCAAGCGAACCCAGAGCTGCTGGAGGTTGACGTGGTTAGCGCGGTCGTTCCAAACCACAGTGCCATTTCCCGGATTGCCGCGGGAGTTGTTGATGTAGTGGTCGTTCTCGCTGTGCGTGTAGGACGCGGTCGCCCAACCGCTGATGGAAAGACGATGCTCTTTCATGATGTCGCCGACGTGGGTGCCGTCGAGCGCCTTCATGAGGAAGTAGCGGTCGTCTTCGGCCGGTTCTTCCGCTGCCGGGGCTTCTGCCTTCGCTTCGCCATTACCGTTGCCATTGCCGTTCCCATTCCCGTTTTGGACGAGGATGTAGCTCGGGGGGGCGACGGTAGACGTGGGGGGTAGAACCTGAGTTTGCCCAATCAACATTGCCGTGCTTAGCATGAGTGAGTTAATCATGAACTCAAACTCCTCCATAAAAGATGAGGGCCCGTAAGCCCAGGACTTTCTCAGGACCGCCTTCACCTAAACCAAGACATTCCACAAGTAGTCGTACGTAGACAGCCTGGGCGGGGGTCGGTTGTCCTGTGTCCGGATCAGAGGGGAGAGGTGCCGAAGATTCCACTTCGGACGTTCTGACAGGACGTTCTGTTGGATGCTACTTCTATCGGAGTTCGCCAAGTCCCCATACATTTCGCACCCGAATCATCCTGAAAGATTCTCCGGTTCGCCGCGCCAAAGAACGCTCCCCGGGAACAATCGTCACGATCGGTACACATCTCCCAAATTCCCTCCCGGAATCTCCACGACGTTTCCACCGAACCGGCGTAAGCGCCAACCGAAGCAAGAAGCCCGACGTTTTCGGATTTTTGCGCTTGAACTGCGACCGACCTCGGGTAGACTGGTGGTAGAGAGTGGTCAAGAGTGGGGGAAAGTGGGAATCAAACCGTGCTTCTCACAGGAACCCATCCCCGGACGCTCGATGAGAAGAATCGCGTCGCTCTGCCGAAGCGGATTCGCGAACAGCTTGGGGCCGCGCAGCAGCTCTTCGTGACCCCCGGGCCGGACGCGTGTCTGTGGATTTTCGATCAGGAGAATCTGGAAAGTCTGTCGGCCAAGCTCGATCGGGCGCCGGCGGCGGACATTGAGGCACGCGTCTTTCGCCGCCTCTTCTTTGCCCAGATGGAAGCGGTTGACGTCGACAAGACGGGCCGAATCTTGATCCCCGATCGGCTTGTGCAGTTTGGCAAGCTGGGCAAAGACGTGGTGATGCTCGGCGTTCGCGATCATCTGGAGCTTTGGGACGCCGGCAGTTGGGCGACGTATCTGGAAGAGAAGGGTCCGAAGTTCGATCAGGCCGCGGAGGGCGCCTTCGCCTCTGCGTAACACCGATTTTTATGCACCTTGGGGCTGTTGTCCAAACAGAGATATGAGCAGATATCTCTGACTCCTTCGCGATCCCCCAATCCGTCAAGGTTTACAACAGCCCCAACTTTCACTTCTTGCCCCCTCCGTAAGATGAACCATCATCCTCCGGAGCTTTTCATGTTTCCGCAAACCCGACTGCGTCGTCTCCGTCAACACCCCGTGCTGCGCGACCTCGTGCGCGAAACGTCGCTGTCACCCCGCGATTTCATCCTGCCGCTGTTTGTCCGCCCCGGCGCCGGCATCAAAAAAGAAATCGCCAGCATGCCGGGGAACTACCAGCTTAGCGTCGACCGACTCGTCGATGAGATCGGCGCCGCGGCCGACCTCGGCATCCGCGCCTTCATCCTCTTCGGCATCCCCGCGTCCAAAGACGCGCTCGGCTCCAGCTCCTGGGCCGACGACGGCATCGTCCAGCAAGCGTTACGCGCCGTGCGTGCGGCACACAAGGACGTGCTGCTCATCACCGACGAGTGCTTCTGCGAATACACTGATCATGGCCATTGCGGTCCGCTCCTGGAAACCGCCGGCCGCTGGGACGTTGACAACGACGCGACTTTGCCGCTGCTGGCGAAACAATGCGTGAGCCACGCCCAGGCCGGGGCGGATATGGTGGCGCCGAGCGGCATGATGGACGGCATGGTCCAGGCGATTCGCCGGGGGCTCGACGACGCCGGGTTCGCAGGGCTGCCGATCATGAGCTACGCGGCCAAGTATGCGTCGGGGTTTTACGGCCCCTTCCGGGACGCCGCCGAATCGCCGCCGTCGTTCGGCGACCGCAGTGGCTACCAGATGGATCCCGCCAACGGCGCCGAGGCGTTACGGGAAGTGGCGCTGGACGTCGCCGAGGGAGCGGACATCATCATGGTGAAGCCGGCCTTGTCGTACCTCGACATTATTCGGCGGGTGAAGGACCAGACGCAAATGCCGGTGGCGGCGTACAACGTCTCGGGAGAGTTCGCGATGGTGAAGGCCGCCGCCGCGCGCGGCTGGATCGACGAACGCCGGGTCGCGCTCGAGATCTTGACGAGCATCAAACGTGCGGGCGCCGATATGATTCTCACATACCACGCCTTGGATGCCGCCCGCTGGTTGGCGTAGAATACACACATGCTGATCGGCAAACGTCTGGGACCGTTTCTCGTGCAAAAGCAGCTCGGCCGCGGCGCCATGGGCTCCGTCTTCGGCGCCGTGCATGAAAAGACCGGCCAGCGCGTCGCCCTCAAGATGATCGCCGTCAGCCTCATCGGCAATCGCACCGCGATGAATCGCTTCCAACGCGAGTCGGCCATCCTCAAGCAGATGAACCATCCCAACATCTCGCGCTACATCGGCTCCGGCCGCGTCGACGGCACCCCCTTTTACGTCATGGAGTTTGTCGAAGGCGAATCGCTCGATCACGTTCTGGAGCGCCGGGGCAAAATCTCCTGGGAGGAAGTCGCCGGCATCGGCAAACAGCTTTGCGCCGCTCTGCAGCATGCCCATTCCCTCGGCATCATTCATCGCGATCTCAAACCTTCCAACGTCATGGTGCAAAAGGACGGCTCCGTCAAACTCACTGACTTCGGCATCGCCAAGGACACCGACGTCACCGCCCTCACCGCCGCCAACTCCACGCTGGGCACGGCTGCGTACATGTCTCCGGAACAATGCCGCGGCAGCAAGGAACTCACCGGCAAAGCCGACCTCTACTCGATGGGCATTCTTTTCTTTGAACTCCTCACCGGCCAAAAGCCGTTCATCGCCGACAACACGATGGACATGTTCCTCAAACACACCAACGAACCGATCCCGCGCGCCTCGGGACTCGCGTTGGACCTGCCGGTCTGGTTCGACACGCTCGTTTACCAGCTCATGGAGAAGAACCCCGACCACCGCCCCTATGACGCGGATAAGGTGGCGAGGGCCCTGGCCGAGATCGAGGAAAAGGTGATCGCGCAGAAGAGCGCGGGGATTGACCGCGCCAGCAAGCGTCGCGCCGACAAGACGTCGCTCGACGGCAAACTTGACGCCGACGACAAGGCCGCCGCCCGCGAGTTGCTCGGCAAGAGGAAGAAAAAGAAGCACGTGCCGTTTTACACCAAGGCATGGTTCACGATCTCCGCGCTCGCCGTCATCCTCGGCGCCCTGGCCTACGGCGGATGGTGGCTCTTCATCAAAATCCCCAGTCCGGAATCGCTCCACGCCGAAGTCAAGACGATCATGGAGGGCAAGGCCCTGGACGATTGGCGCCCAGCCCGGCCCCTCATCGACCTCTTCTGGAAGCACTATCGGGAACACGAGCTGTCCCGCGACATGCTCGCCTGGCGCGACAAGATCGAGCGCGAATCCTGCGAAACCTACCTGCGCAAGAACCTCCTCAAGGAGGGCCGAGATCCTGCGGAAGTCAAGCAGGCCTACAAGGACGAACTCGCGGGCAACCTCGAATCGGCCGAACGTCTGTGGAGCCAGGTCGTACCGCTCAAGGAGTCCGACGACTTTGAAAAACGGGGCTGGGGACTGACCGCGGAGGCGCATCGGCAGCCGATCGTCAAGGCGTTGGCCTTTGCGAAAGAGGTTCGCCGGAAGCTTGAGCGCGAAGATGAGATTGCGACGAACTCCGAAGCGGAGGCCGCCGCCGTCGCCGCGCTCAAGTTTGAGTTCGAGAAAAAGCCCGACGACGCCGCCAAGAGTTGGGACCAGGTCCGCCGACTGGCCGGCGACGCTCCCGAGCAGCGCTATCTCCACTTGCTTGCCCAGCGCACCCGTTGACGTTCTTCTCCACCCGGTTGCTCAGACCGGTTGCAGGGGCAAGGGCGGAGCCGCGCGGGTCGGGGCAGCGACCGCGGAGTCGGGCCAGCTCGAGTCGCGTTCCGGCAAGGAGGCCAGCTGCGATTCATAATACGCCTGCACGCCCTCGGTCAAAATGCGGTCCGCGCCGGCCAGGAACTTTGCGCGGTCGAACCAGGGCTGCTGGAAATTCTCGAGCAGTTCGTCCAGCGTCGCCTGGGAGTGGTGCTCCTCCTCCTTGTCGTGATACTTGAGGTATCCCAGGTGGATCGCCTTGGGCAGGGACGCGTTGAGCCGATTCATGCCGGCAATCCAGGGTTTCCACAGGCTGTTCGCCGCCCAGTTTTCGATGGCGAACGAGGCGCCCAGTGCGGTATTCTGATCGGTGCTGGCGTACAGGTCGAACATCGCATTTACGAACGCGACCGTTCCGGGGAGGCCGATCCATATCTTGGCGAGATCTTCAAACGACAACCCCAGATCGGTGGCCATGGTTCGCAACCAGGTGAAGTGGACGGTTTCGAGTTTCCACCGGCCCGTGAGCTCGCCTTCGAAGCCGTGCTGATAGGGGATTCCCTTCTCGTTGAGCAAAACTTTGAGCCGTTCGAGATACGCTTCGATGGTGGGGGCGTTGGCGACGAGCTTGGCCTGGGCGACGTCGAACTGGGCCGCGAAAACGGAAAATTGCTGCAGTTCATGACGAGCCTGGGCGTAGGTGACGCCCTGGGCGAAGCGCTGGAGATAGCGATTGCCCGCGACGATGGGGTGACACAGGATGTGCGCGCAGGCATCGACGAGGAGCTGGGAGAATTCGTCGGCGGCCTGGGACGACATGTCTCCCTGGGCGACGTGCTTTTGCATGCCGGCGAGGACGCGGTCGGCTTGCTGGCAGTAGAGTGCCAGGTGGGGCGGAACCGGTTCGTGCGCGGGGAGGACGCCTGCGGTTTCAAACAGGGTGCGAGCGGACATGAGGCACTCCTTCCCGAATGGGCCTTGGGGGCAGAAAGCCGCCGACGGTTCGCCTATATCTTTATTCTAGACCGCACGTCAAGCGCGCGCACGACCGTGTTGCCAGGCGGCGCTAGATTCTCTCGATACGGACGCCGTCGGCGATGACGTAGCCATTGGCGAGGTCGCTGAGGGAGACGACGAGTTTATTGCCGGCCAGGGAGACGGTTCCGGGCAGGTACTTCCATTTCACGCCGGCGGCGGTGAAGTCGTTGGGCGCGAGCTTTTGATTCACGGTGGCCGAGCCGATCGTGGTTTCGCCGTCCTTCACGACGTACTGCGCATTGGTGGCGCGGTTGCTCTCTTGCTTGTAGGTGACGGCGACGCGGTACTGGCCTGGCTCGGCGAAGAACGTCCAGGTCGCCTGGCTGCTCCCGGCGCCGGGCTTATGGAATAGCAGATTGCCGCCCAGACCCTGCCCCGCGTACGCCACCCAGCCGGCGCCGGACGTCGCGAAATTGGCGTCGGTGTTGTCGACCGTCTGCACCGGAATCGACGGCGGCGCCTGCACCGTGCCGGAGACGGTGAAGGTAAACGGACTTGCGGGATCGTTGCTGGGGAAGGAGACGGTTCCGCTGGAGGTCGCCAGGGCGAGGGCGTCCAGACGCAGCGCGAACATCGTCGAGACGCCAGGCGCCAGGGAGGTCTCGGCGAACGTCGACGCCACGCTGAAGCCTGCGGGGACGGCGATCGGGCCGGTGAGGTTCAGAGTTTGCGCCCCGGCATTGGTCAGCGTGAAGTTTTTGATCACGGGCGCCCCGACGTAGGCGGCGCCGAAGGCGACGTTGCTGCCGACGGCGACGCTGACGCCGTCGAGCGACACGGCGGCGGCGGGACCGAGGATCAGCGCGCCGACCTTCTCGACGCGGATGGCGTCGGCGATGACGAAGCCGTTCGCGAGATTCGATAGCGTGACGCTCAGCGTATTCCCAGTGACCACGTACGGAGTGACGCTTAAGTTCTCCCATCCGGCGCCGTCGGCGGTGAAGTCGTTGGGGGCGAGCTTCTGATTGAGCAGCGTCGTGCCCAGGGGCGTGCTGCCGTCGTGGACCGTGAAGGGGGCGTTGCTGGCGCGGTTGCCCTCGGCGGCCCAGGCGGCGGCGATCTTGTAAAGCCCGGGCGTCACCGCAAACGTCCAGGTCGCCGTGCTGGAGCCGGTACCGGCCGCAGCGTACGAGATGTCTCCCTGGAATCCTTGACGGGCGAAGTAGACCCAGGACCCCGTCGTGGCGAACGCCTCGTCCGTGTTGTTGGCGATCTGCTTCGTGGGGACCGAAACCACGGCGCCAGTAATGTGGATGACGTAGTTCGCTTCGTCGGCGTCATTGGTCCCGAATGAAATCTGACCGCCGAGCGAGCCGACGCTGGCGGCATCCATGCGGACGGAGAACGTGGTCGAGGCGCCGGGGACGAGCATGGCGGAGCCGAAGGTCGCCGCGACCGAGAACCCGGCGGGCACGACGATCGGGCCAATGAGACTGAGGTTCGTGGCACCGACGTTTTGAATGGTGAAGGTTCGGGTGATCGGCATGCCGACGGGGGAGTTGCCGAAGGAGAGGGCGGAGCCGCTTTCGACCGGGGCGCCGGCGAGCGTCAGCAGGATTTCGGGTCCGGCGGCGAGGGCGCCGACCCATTCGACGCGGATGGCGTCGGCGATGACGAATTCGTTGGCGTTATTGCCGAGTTTGACGTTCAGGGTGTTGCCAGTGACGGGGATCATCGTGCCGACCAGCTCCCAGTTTTTGCCGGCGTCGGCGAAGTCGTTGGGGACGAGTTCCTGGTTGAGCAGGACGCTACCGCCGATCTGCGTGGCGCCGTCGAAGAGAGTGAAGGGGGCGTTGGTGGCGCGGTTCTTCTCCGGCTGCCAGGTGGCGGCGACGCGGTACAGTCCAGGCGTGACCGGGATGCTGTAGCTCGCGATACTGGAACCCGTGCCGGCCGAGGCGTAGCGGAGGTCGCCCTGGTACCCCTGCATCGTTTGGACCGTCCAATTGCCGACGGTCGAGAACCCGGCGTCGCCGTCGTCGACGATGCGGACGCGCGAGATGTAGATAGTGAACGAGGCGCTGGCGACTCCGTTGCCGTCATTGACCTCGACGGTGACGTCGTGGCTGCCGGCGTCGTCGACGTTGAAGGCGGCTCCGTTCTGCACGGTGACGACGCCGGTGCTGGGGTGGATGGCGAAGCGTCCGCCGGCGCTGTCGGTCAAACTGTAGACGACGCTGCCGGGAGAGTAAGCGGTGAGGCCGACCGGCGTGCCGGCGAGCGCCCCCTCGGCGACCACGTTGGCTGCTGGGTTGACGTCGACGGGCAGGAGCACGTGCGAGAAACTCCAGGCGTCGCTGGCAGCGCCTGCGAGGGAGTTGCCGGCCGCATCTTGAACGCTGGCGGCTGCCAGGGTCAGCACGTAGTTTCCGGCGACGCCGGTCTTGGTCGTGAGATCGAGCGAGTAGGACGCTCCCGAACCGCTCACGCTGAGGCCGGCGAGCGAGACGGGGCTGCCGTTGCGGGTCAGCGTGAAGTCGGCGATCTCAAGGCCGCCGACGTTCTCGCTGAAGTTGACGGCGACGGCGCCGACGGCCGTGGTGCGCGGATCGGGAGCGACGTCGACGATGTCGGCGGTCGGGGCGACGTGGTCCAGGAGATAGCCTTCGTGGCCCGAAGTCGGCGTGACGTTCGCGAGGAGATTGCTGGCGACGTCGGCGACATTTTGGCCGGCTGAGAAGCTCAGGGCGAGGGCGCCGTCGGCCGCGGCCAGGCCGGAGACGAGCACATCGTAAACCGACGGGCTCACTGGCGTCACAGTGCCGACCGTGCCGAAGCTGGCGCTGAAGTCGGCGGCGTCGACGTTCAGGACGTCTTCGCTGAACGAAACGCGGAACGTGACGGCGCCGGCGTTGGTGACGGCGGACGTCGGCGCGAGCCGCGCGATGCTGCTGACGCGGGGAGCGGAATGGTCGAGCATGAAACTCTCATTGGCGCCGGTCGGCGCGGCGGGCGCGACGACGTTGGCGGCGAAATCGGCGATGCCAGTGCCCGCGAGACCCAGCGAAAGCGTGCCGCTCAGGGCGGTCAGGCCGGACACGGGGACGCTGTACACGGAGGGGCTGATCTGCGTCACTGTCCCCACGGTTCCGAAGCTGGCGCTGAAGTCGCCGGCATCGACGCCCGACACGCCTTCGCTGAACGACACGCGGAAGGCGACGGCGCCGACGTTGGCGGTCGGCGACGTCGGCGTGAGCCGTTCGATGCTGGCAAGGGCCGGAGCGACGTGGTCGAGCGTGTAACTTTCGTTCGCTCCGGTCGGCGCCAGCGCGACGAGTGCGTTCGTGGCCAGGTCCGCGACGGTCGCGCCGGCCGCGAGGCTGAGCGTCAGCGTCCCCTCGACGGCGGCGAGCGACGACACCGGGATGTCGTACGTCTGCGGGCTGACCTGCGTCACGGCGCCGACGGTGCCGAAGTTGCTGCTGAAGTCGGCGGCATCGACGCCGACCACGTCTTCGTTGAAACTGACGCGGAAGGTGACGGCGCCCGCGTTCGTGAACGCGCCGGTCGGCGTCAGGCGAGTGATGCTGCTGACCGTTGGGAGCACGCGATCGATGACGTAGACCTGCCCCACGAGCCCCGCGCTTAGTCCGTCGTTCGCCTGGTCGCGGATCGAGCCGTCGTTGAGGAGATTGAGCCCGAGGCTGCCGTCGCCAGCGATGCCGCTGACGGTGACGGTGTAAGCCTTGCCGCTGCCGGAGACGACGGCGGCGCCGGTGACGACGCCCGCGGAGGCGACGATCGCAAAATCGGCGGCATCGACGCCGAGGACGTCTTCGCTGAAGAGGAGTCTCCAGGTAACGCTGTCGGCATTGGTGAAGTCAGCGAGCGGGACGTTGCGCTGCAGGGAAAGTGCGGCGGTCCCGACGGCATCGACGCCGAGGACATAGGCGCCGCGCGAGCCGTTGGCGGCGGCGACGCGGATGCGATATGAGGCGCCGTCGGTGAGCCCGGTGACGCTCAAGGATTCATTCCGGCCATCGCCCGTGGGGGAGCCGGTGGCGATCAGGGTCGTGCCGGCGGCGTCGTAGATTTGGAGGATCGGATCGAGCAGTCCGACGGGGTTGGCGGGCGTGCGCGTTTCCGCGGTAAGCGAGGTCGTGTTGCTCAGCGTGACGGCGTACCAGTCGACATCGTTGAGAACCAGGCCTCCGGCATTGCTGGCGTATGTCGCCTCGGCGGCGGCGGCGCTGGCGCCCAGGGTCATCACCGTGACGGCGGAAACCTGGGCGCCGGCGGCGAGGCTGCCGAAATTGAACGCCTGGGCGATGGCGATGTCGGCGACGGCGCCGTTGGGGTCGACCGGCGTGTTGATAATGGCGAACGGATCGAGATTGATGAGACCTTCGGCCGAGACGACGCTGCGGGAATCCGGGGAGCCCAGGCCGATGGTCAGGCCGCTGCCGGTTCCCGTGGCGCGGACGAACTTGCCCTCCAGCACCACGTCGTTGGAGGTCGCGGCTGCTTCCTGATCGGCATCGAGGTTTTCCATTGTGGAGACGTTGTTGACCGTGCTGCCGGAAAGATTGGTGAGGCGGGTATTGACGGAGACGAAGTCGTCGCCCTGATTGAAGAGGACGACCCGTTCGACGCGGACGGAGGGGCCGGCCATGCCGACGATGCGCATGCCCTTGATGGCGCCGAAGCTGACGTCCTGGCGGGTGATTCCGGTGATCTGGGTGTAGCCGGCGGCCAGGTTGTTGGTGTAGCGGAAGAGGTTGTAGCCGACGGTGAAGGAGGCGTAAAGTCCGCCGACGGCGACAAATTCGACGCCGTTGTAGCGAATGCCAGTACCGCTGCTGCCGGTGATGTAACTGCCGTCGGTGTGGAAGCCGAGGGTGATTTTAGAGCCGGAGAGAACATACGCGCCGGTTACCGCGGGTCCGGTCAGGTCGAAGGGGCTGGTAGCGCCGCTGTCGTGCACGTGACCGAGAATCGCTTGCGAGGCGCCGAGGTCTTGCGGAATGGCGGCGGTGTTATTGAGCTCGGCGTCGAGGGCGACGTCCTGGGCGACGACAAGAGAATAGGGGACGGCGCTGAGCCCGTCGCCGCGGACGCGCAGGGTGTAGTTGCCGGTGGCGGGGATGGTGAAGTTGGCGATCGCCTTGCCGACGTTCGCTCCGGGGGCGCCGCTGGCGAGCACGGTGATGCCGTCGGGCGCGACGAGGTCCAGCTGCAGGGCCGCCCCCGTCTGACCGGTCACGGTCGCGCTGACGGATTGACCGGCGTTGGCGGGCAGGGCGTAGTAATCCGGAGTCGGGGCCAGGGGCGTGAGCCGGGTGCTGAGCCCGGGACCGACGAGCGTGCCCAGCGGCTGGACGCCGTTGTAATCGAGCACCAGTCGCTGCGCGGAGGCGCCGCCAGGCGCTTTCACGCCGACGGTGGCGGTGGTCGCCTGGACCGCCGGGAAGTCGGCGGCGTAGTTTAGCTGGATCGATCCGTCTTGCGACAGTACGGCCTGCATCGTGAAGTAGGTGGCGTTAAAGAACGAGCGAACCTGGTTCCACTGGATGACGAGTTGTTGGTTGGCGCCGGTCCCCACGACCTGCCAGTAGATCCATCGGCCCGAAACGCCCGAACCGGTGCCGTCGACTTGAAGCGTGTCCCAGAGGACGGCGATGGCCGCCTCGGTCGGAGACGCGATAAAGTCGGTGTTCGCAAAGGTGAAGATCGGCGTGCCGAAACTGATGATGCCCGTGGCGCTGAACGACAGGTTGGTGTACGTCGTCCCGTAGAACGGGAACGCGAACGTTCCCAGCTGCGCCGCTCCCAGCGTCTGGGTCGAAAGCGTGCCGGTCGCGGTGCTGACGGCGCCGGTGGTGCTGATGTCTTGAAACGACGGCGCAACCGCGGCGGCGGCGTATCCGGCAAAATCTTGATCGGTTCGGCCCACGGCGGCGAATCGGCTCCCCGCCGACTGGCTCGTTGTCAGTGCGAGTTGCGACGGCGTCAGGCTCTGCGCGGTCGCAGGCGTGTTGTTGGAACCGCCGCCGTTCCCCTCGAATTCGCTGACGGCGTTGAGCGTCGTCTGCACCGTGTACACGCCGATCGCGCTGCCAACATCGCGCACCGAGATCGTGTACGTCCCCGCGACCGTCAGGCCCGTCGGGTTCAGAAGCACCGGTTGATTGACGGCGCCGGCGGTCGCGCTCGCCACCAACGCATTTGACGGGTCGCGCAATTCGACCGCCATCTGCAAGGTCGCCGTCGTCGGCGTCAGCAGCACGGCGAGCGTCTGCCCCGCTTCGACGGCCACGGTGAAGGCGTCGACGTCCCCGGCGGCGCCGAGCGTACGCGTCACCGAGGCATCGTGGATGAGACTCCCCAGCGGCGTTCTGGCGGCGAACGTGCCGACGCTTTCGCTGGCGAGTTCGGCATCGAAGGCGACGACGAAATTGCCGCCGGGCGTGCCGTTGCCAGAGGGGAAACTGCCGGTGAACTCGCCGTCGATGGGGTTGCCGGCCGGATCGGTGAAGTTGGCGCCGTTGCTGGCGCCGGCGAGTAAGGTCAACGTGTAGCGGTCGTCGGGGAGGTTGGCGTAGTCGAGCGTGAGCACGGTGCCGGTAACATCGTACGAGAAAGTACTGGCCGCGTAGCCGACGCCTCGGGCGGCGCCTGCCAGCGTGAAGTCGTCGCTGGTCAGGTTGCCGACGCGCATCGGTTCGCTGAAGGTCACTTGATAGCTGACGGCGCCGGGGGCGATGATGCTCCCCGGGACGATCGACGTGGCGACGACGCGCGGGCCGACGCTGTCGAGCAGGAAGGAAGCGCTGTACGCGGCGACGGGCGTTCCCTGCAGATCGACGACTGCGCCGGCCGTGATCGTGAACGTGTGGCTTCCTTGGGACAGGGCGGGGAGCGTGAACCGAACGGAATCGCCGTCGACAATGGTGAAGCCGGTGGCGCTCACGCCGTCGATTTGCAGATCGCCGGCCTGGACGCTGGACGTGAGAATCAGGTCGTTGAAGTCGACGACGATGTTGGCGGGGGACGTGGTCAGGAGCGCGCCGTCCGCGGGCGTGGCAGCCGCGACCTGGAACGGTAGGGGGACGGGCGAGGCGCCCTGCACGCTGAGAACGTATTCGCCCGCCTGGGTCGCGACGCCGGAGGACACCTCGAGGTAGTAAACGCCGCTCGCGCCGTCGGGGACGACGTAACTCAGCGACGCGTTTCGGCCGTCGCCGGCGGAGTCGTCATCGAGCGCGACCTGAACGCCCGAGCTGTTGAGCAGACGCACGCGCGGGTTTAGCAAGTTGCCGAACTCGCCGACGGCGTCGCCCGGCGTGGACGTGGTCGCTTGCAGCGTGGCGCCGGCCTCCAGGGTGACGGCGTAGCGATCGACGCCGTTGGCTTCCTTGTAACCGAGCGTCCGCTGCACAGCGGCCGTGGGGCTGCTTTGAATTTTCTGCGCCGCGAGGTTCGTGTCGTTCGCCTCGGCGTCGAAGTCGGCGCCCTTGGTGACGACGAGGCTGTAGTCAGTGTCGCCGTCGATGCGGAGGTAGTAGGTTCCGCCGGCGGCGCTGATGAAGTTGTTGATGCGGGAGTCGAGATTGGTCGCGCCCCCGGCGCCATGAGTGAGGAGAGCGCCCATGGAATCGAGGAGGGAAATTTGCGTAGTCCCCGCAGTAAGCGACTTGAGCGCGACGGTCGCGCTTTCGCCCATGCCCAGGGTGAAGCGATAAAAGTCCGGCGACGCGCTTCCCTGGATCAGGATGTCGTCGTAACTTCGGCCATCGGTCGGGTAGGCGAAGTCGTCGTACTGCTGGAACTTGATCCGGAAGTTGGGCCCGAGCGTCATGCCCGCGGCTGTAGCGGCGGCGACCAGGTCGATGTTCGCGGTCGTCCAGGTGATGGCGGTCGGGGCGCTCAGGATAGTCGCCCAGTTGACGCCGTCGGCGCTGATGGCGACGCCGTCGCCGTTGCGGTGCCCCGAGAACGTCGCGGGGAGCGGTTCGGCTTCGTCGTTGTAGCCGTTGTACCGGAAGCTCAAATTGGCGCCGGAAGCGCCGGCAAGGTCGACGGTGTAGACGGCCTCGTTGAGGGCGTAATTGGCGTCGACGTTAGAATCCATCCGCAGGGCGAAGTTGCTGGCGTTGCCCGTGCCGCCGGGCGCCGTCACCTGGATGCGGCCGAAAGAATTCGAAGAGTACGGCGAAAACGCCGGGGAGAGGATGCCGGACTCGAAGGTTTCGTTGGCGAAGACGGTTCCCGGGGACGAACCGAGCACGGCGAGGCGCGTGGCGCCGGTCCCGAGCGCGACGGCGCTGGGCTCGAGGTCGAAGGCGGCGGCGATGCTGTCGTTGCCGGGCCCGCCGAAACTCTCGGGTTCCAGGGCAGCGTTGAGCACGACCCGCACGGACGCGGTCCCCGTCGTTCCCGCGGCCGCACCGATCGTGATCGTGTACGTCCCGCCGACGGCGAGGGGCGCCGTCTGCAGCAGCGTGTCGAACCCAGCGGCCGTCCCCGTGGCGCTGGCGACCAGGTTGTTCGAGGGGTCGCGCAATTCGATGACGGGCCGCAACGTCGCGGAGGGATCGACGACGATGGCCACGGTTTGCAGGGCGTCGAGCGACAGCGTGAAGACGTCGGTATCGGCGGTCGGCACGATGGTGACGGACGCGGTCCGTTCGTAGATGAGCGAACCGAGCGGCAACCGGGCGGTGAAGGGCGTCGGGAACGGGACCGTGCCGATGTCGAGGGAGTAGTTGCCGGTGAAGACGAGGTTGGGATTGCCGTTGATGTCGGCGAGGGCGCCGGCGGCGATGCCGACGGTAAGCGTCCCTTCCGCACTCACGCCGGCGAGCGTGAAGCGAATGGTCTGATTGCCGTTGAGGAGCGAGTAGCCGCTGACGGAACCCTGGCTGAGCGTGAGATCGCCGGCGCTGACGGTCGCGGGGCTGACCGGTTCGTTGAAGTTTACGTCGAGCGTGGTCGCGGGGAGGGTGATGAGCGAACCGACCGCGGGATCGGTGGAGACGACCTGCAGAACCAGGACGTCGTAGCGAAACGTACTCGAAAACGCGGCGACGGCGTTGGCATCCGTGGCGCGGTTGAACGCGCCGGCGGCGACCTGGAGCGTCTGCACCCCTTCCAGCGTTACCGGAGAAATTGCGTAGGTAAACGTGACCGTGGTGCTGCCGGGGACGTAAACGACGTCCGTGGCGGGGAGGCCATTCACGGTGAGGTCGCTGGCATGCACGGTGACCGGGTCGAGCGGGGTGCTCGTGGTGAGCGTGAAGGAGAAGGGCGGCGCGGTCACGACGGACCCGTTGGCCGGCGTGGCGGAGTTCACGCGCAGTCCCATTTGCTGCAGGGCGCCGTAGGCGTTGAGCCGCTTGCCGGTCTTGACGGGAGTGGATCCGGTGGCAGCGAAGGCGGCGTTGGGATCGCCGCCGTTGAAGATGGCATCGCGGATCTGCTGATACGAGGCCCACGGGTTGGCGCTGTAGAGCAGGGCGGCAACGCCGGCGACGTGCGGCGAGGCCATCGACGTGCCGTTCTTGTACCCGTAACCGCCGCCGGGGACGGTGCTGAGCGTGCTAACGCCCGGGGCGGCGATGTCGACGGAGTTGAGCCCCCACTGCGAGAACGACGCCTTGCCGTCGCGATTATCGGTCGCCGCCACCGCGATGACGTTATCGGGCGAGTAACTCGCGGGATACGACGGGCTGGCGTCGTTGTTGTAATTGTCGTTACCCGCCGCGGCCACGAACAGCATGTTGCGAGTGCGATGTCCGTTGATGGCGGCTTCCAGCGCGGTCGAATACGCGCCGCCCCCCCAGCTATTGTTGGTCATGACGATGTTGACGCCCCGGTCACGTAAGCCGTTGGCGTAGTTGACGGCCGAGATCGCGTTGGCGATGCTCCCGAAGCCCCCGGAGTCCAGGAACTTGAGCGCCACCACCTTCACCTGAGGCGCTACCCCGATGACGCCCAAGTTGTTGTTCCCCGCCGCCGCGATCGTCCCCGCGACATGCGTGCCATGGCTATTGTCATCCATGGGGTTGTTGGTGCCGGCCACGAAGTTCCAGCCGCGGAAGTCGTCGATGAAGCCATTGCCGTCGTCGTCGAGGCCGTTGCCGGGGATTTCGCCCGGGTTGATGAAAAGGTTGTTGACGAGATCGGGATGCGTGTAATCGATGCCCGAGTCGATGATGCCGACGACGACCGAGGGGTTTCCCTGTGTGATATCCCAGGCTTCCGGCGCGTCGATGTCGGCGTCGGCGATGCCCGAGAATCCGCTGATGATTTGGCCGGTGTTGTGCAGGCCGTAAAGTTCGCCGTAGCGCGTGTCATTGGGGGTCATCGCGGCCGTCAGCACGAAGTTGGGCTCGAGTTGTTCGACCTTGCCAAGCGGACTGAGGGCCGAGACGATTTGCTGATACGAAGCGCCTTGAGGCGCCTTGACGAGCACGAGACCGTCGGCGCCGAGATGTTTTTGCACCTCGAGGGGCAGCGGCTGCGACTGAAGCCGGCTAGTAATTTGGCTGATCTGCGCGGCCGGCATGCCCTGGACGTCGTCGAACTGAACGATCCACTCGTCGGCGTAAACCGGGGCGGTCTCGTTGTTCCAGCTCAGCTGCACGATGTCGGCAGCTGGCGCCAGCCGATCTTCGAGACGTTCGACGCGCGGCCTGTTCGGGCGCGTCGATCCCATCTTGGTGGTTGCGAAACTTCGAAAACGCCGAAGAGAATGTGGCAGCATGCAAGTTCCTGGGTAAAGCCTGCAAGAGAGAGAGCGGCATTCCGGCCGAGAAAATCGCGACGCCCCGGCTACGGAATCCGCTGAATAATAATCCAAGTAAGCCGGCCAGAGCAAGGGAAAAAATCTTATCTTTTGCCGGGGGAGATTCCGGCGGCGACGAGGCTGGAAATTCAGTCTTGGCGCCGGTACAATGCGCCCGGCCACATCCCTTCCTCGCCCCGAGTTGCCCCATGAGTACGCCACAACCAAGCTTCAGCAAGTTCGATTTCGTCAAGACGTTTCTGCTGCCGGCGCTCACCGTGTTTCTCATCCCGACGTTGACGTTGCTTTTCTTCTTGCACGCCCAAAATCGCTTCGACTACGAAGCGCGTCGAGACGTCTTGCACGCCATTCAGATTAACCAAACGCTCCAGGGGGAGGAGCGAGCGCGACTGATTAACTTCTACACTTCGAAGCCAATGTCGGAGTTGTTGCTCGATCCGGACTTCGCCCGCAGATACGATTCGACCGGACGCTTCTACTACGCGACCTTTCGCTGGATGATTCGTCTCTCCTTCTGGTCGATCGCAGCTGGCGTGCTGGTATTTCTCCTGGGCGGACTTTTCGTGGCCCTGTCGCTGCGTTCGCAATTCTTTCAGTACGTCAGTCTCTCGGCGGGCTGGCATCTCCTGCGCATCTTCAGCGCGCTGCAGACGGTCGCCCAGGGTTCGATGCTGGTGGCGCTGTCGTTCTGGGTTACGGCTCTGTGGTTCAACTTTTACTCGGTCAAATTGATTCTCATGGGCGGCATCCTCGCACTGATCGGCGTGGCCGTCGTTCTCAAGGGGATCTTCACGTCGCCTCGGTCGGATTTCACGGTCGAGGGGAAGGTGATCGACCGCGATCATTCCAGCAAATTATGGCATAGTCTGGAGGTCATCTGCGACCGCGTGGGGACCAAGCCTCCCGATCACGTCATTGCTGGGATCGACGACAATTTCTTCGTCACCGAACATCCCGTGACCGTCGACGGCATCGTATACCGGGGCCGAACGCTGTTCATCAGCCTCGCGCTGCTCAAGCATCTGCAAAGTGCCGAGGCGGACGCCGTGCTGGCGCACGAGATGGCGCATTTCAGCGGCAACGACACCGTCTACTCGCGTAAGATCTCGCCGCTTTTGAGCCGCTACAACAATTACCTCGACGCCCTCGCTGGCGGCGGCGTCACGCTGCCCATCTTTTACTTCATGAACTGCTTCCGCGCGTTGTTCGAAATTTCGCTGGGCTCGCTCAGTCGGCAGCGCGAGTTTCGCGCCGACCGGATCGCTGCCGACGCGACCTCCGCGCAAGCGCTGGCCGGCGGCCTGTTGCGCACCACCGCCTATTCCCGTTATCGCACCGACGTCGAGAACGAACTCTTCAACCAGGAACGCGCCCTGCAAAACGCCAACATCGCGCAGCGCGTGGAGCAGGGATTCCCTCATTTCGCGGTCGGCTTCGCCTCGAACCCCGACCTGGCCAACTCCGCCACCGCGCATCCGTTCGATTCCCATCCGCCCCTCGCCAGCCGGCTCGAAGCCGTCGGTTTGCCCCGGGTGACCGACGCCGCCCAATCCCTGCTCGCCCGGCCCGGGGACGGCGGCTGGTATCGCCACATCGCCGGAGCTGAGGAGATGGAACGTGAGCAGTGGAACCGCGTCGAAGCCAACTTCCGCGATTTCCACGAGCAAACGCTCCCCTACCGCTTTTTACCCAGCAACGACGAGGAACTCGCCATCGTGCTCCAGGCGTTTCCCGAACTGCAGTTCGACGGCAAAGACGGACCCCTGTTCGTCGACTACCAACAATTTCAGCATCCAACCTGGGCCGGCCTCGTCTTCATCCGGGACATCAAGAGCTTCGATATGGACGAGAACGGCGTCCTCACCATTCATCTGGAGCAGAGCGGCAAGAAACGAAAAGAACTGCTCAAGACCGCACGCTTCGCCGAAAAGGATCAGGCGGTCGACGCCATCGACCGCTACTCCGGACGCTACTTCTCGGCCGTCGCTTATCAGCAATCCAAGGGGAACTTGCCGTAGCCGCGGGTTACTCCGGATCCAGGCGATCCGCGCGAAAGCGCAACTCGTTGACGACAATCCGGGCCAGCACCTGCACCAGCTGCCGCTGCCGCGGCGCATTCTCGAACGAACCGTCCGCCAGTTCGACGATCTCCGGTTCGAGCGCCCGCAGGCTGGCCCAGAGTTGATCGCGTTCGGCGCCTTCGCGCAACCGTTCCTCATTCATGGCTTACTCCTTCGTTCGATGATCTCAAAGCCGAAGCGTCAGCGACGACGTGTACCGACCGTCGCTCACGCTTCCTGCCTGGAAAGCGTGCAGCATAAAGTAACGCGCGAGCAGCCCTTAATCCAATTCAATGCTTGACATGGGCGCTCGCGCGTCGTAATATCCGGGTATTGCTCACCCCCCGCCTTCCGTTTGTCCCTCCTTGGAAAGGCTCTTTACATGTTCAACGTTCTCAGCCAACGCACGTCGACTCAGTGCGACAGCAGCACGCGGCGCGACTTCCTCAAGGTCGGCGCGCTCGGCGCCGGCGGCCTCATGCTCCCCGACCTGCTCCGTGCTCGCGCTGCGGCAGCAGCGGCCGGCAGGCCCACCCGAAATACCTCCGTCGTCTGGCTCTGGCTCAGCGGCGGACCCACCCACGTCGAAACCTTCGACCCCAAAATGTCCGCCCCCGCCGAGTTCCGCAGCACCACCGGCGCCCTCCAAACCAACGTCACCGGCATGGACATTGGCGGAACCTTCGAAAACATGGCCCGCGTTGCCGACAAGATGGCCTTTGTCCGCTCCTTCGCGCACACCACCTCGAGCCATCAGGCCGGCACACACTTCGTCAACACGGGTTACCTGCCCCCGGCGGCCAACGCCATCCGTCAGTTCAAGCCCGGGCACGGCGCCATCCTCTCCCGCTTCCGCGGCGCCAACAACGCCACCACCGGACTGCCGACCTACGTCCGCCTCGGCAACATCGGCGGCGACGGCCCCTCCTGGCTCGGTTCCTCCTACGCCCCCTTCGAGGCCTTCGGCGGCGACGCCCGTAACAACATGGAAATGACCGTCCCCGCCGAACGCATCGGCGATCGCCGGGCCATGATGCGGTCGTTCGACGCCGTACAGCGCACCGTTGACAACACCGGTTTGCTTCAAGGCCTGGATAGCTTCGAACAGCAAGCCTTCAGCCTGATTCAAGGCGCCGCCCGCGAATCGTTCGACATCAGCCGTGAAAACGCCCAGACGCTGCGTCTCTACGGCATCAACGGCAACGGCGGCGGCAACGCCGACAACCGAGCCGGCGGCAACCGCAACGACGGCGACCTCGCCCGCAAGATGCTCCTGGCCCGACGTCTCTGCGACGCCGGCGTCGGCTTCGTTACCGTCAACTACGGCGGCTGGGACATGCACGGCAACATCGAAAACGCCATGAAGCAGCGCACGCCGTCCCTGGACAAGGCCGTGCACGCATTCCTCACGGACGTCGCCCAACGCGGCTCGCAGGACAACATCCTCCTGGTCATCACCGGCGACTTCGGTCGTACGCCGCGCATCAACAAGAACTCCGGCCGCGATCACTGGGGCAATCTTTCGACGCTTGCCCTGGCGGGCGGCGGCCTCAAAATGGGCCAGGTCGTGGGCGAATCGAGCAGCCGAGTCGAAGTGCCGAAGTCGACCCCGACGACGCCGCTCGATTTGATGGCGACCTTGTTCCACGTCTTGGGCATGCCGCAGGATCTGCACTTCAACGACCCGACCGGTCGTCCCGTGCCGATGAACAACGGCGGCCGAGTCATTCGCGAACTGGTGTGAAAAATCAAGCCCAGCGGGTGAGGTACTCCGAACCCCTGGGTTAAACTTTCGCATGTGTAGGATCCCAGGGGTTCGGAGTACCTCACCCACTGGGCTTAATGATGCCACCCATCACGCCGCGTACAGGATACGCAGACGATGCGGATTGTGACGCCCAACCTCGCCGACAGTCTTCGATTTCAGGCCAATTCCCTTCAAGCTGTGCTGGTCAACATCATTTCGCCCTGTTAGGCTGGAAGGTGATGTGGCGCCTCACTCTCCCTCTCAGCCTTCTGTTCGCCGGGCCGATGTTCGCTCAGCCGAACGTCACGATCCTCACGCACCCCAAGCTCCCGGCGATCGATTCGCTGCTCAAGCTCAACCTTGATCTCGCCTGGTCGACTCGGCTCCCCATGGACGGCGCCCTTGACGGCATCCTCAACGCTCAAATGCTCCCCGGCCCTGAAGTCCAACTCCTCATTCAGACGCGACGCGGCAGGATCTTCCTCTTCAACGCCCAAAACGGCGACCTCGTCTGGAAAGCCTCGGCCGGCATGCCCGAGTGGAACGGCTACGCCGCCGCCTACAACAGTCACTCGATTTACGTCACCCGTAGGGATTATCTTTACTGCCTCAGTCGCGCTACCGGAGTCCATCGCTTCGCCACCGTCGACGAGGTTACCAAGATCCGCAATCTCGGCGTACCGCTCTCAGTCACCCCCAGCGCCGGCATCGCCGCCGACGAGAATTTCATCTTTGTCCCCGCCAACAACACGCTGGCGACTTACCTCGATGAAAAGCAAGCCTCCCCCGAATTGCGTTGGAGCTTTTACGATCCCGGCACTCACTTCTCGCAAGCCCCCGTCGTGACCTACCGGCAAGTCTGCCTCAGCACCGACGACGGGCGCGTGCTTTCGTTCGCCAAAAGCGAACGCTTTCTCCGCGAAGAATACTCCACCAAGGGCGCCATCTCGGCCCCGCTCGGCGTTCATTTCCTGCGCAAAGGCGCGGTCGAGTCCGAGTCGACGTACATCCCGAGTCACGATTTGCTCTTGCACGCCCTAAATCTGAGGACGGGCGAAGTCCTCTGGCAGTTCCGCGCCGGCGGCGCCGTCAAGGTTGCGCCCCTGGTCACCGATCATGACGTCCTCGTCGCCGCGAACGGGAAAGGACTCTACCGTCTCAATCGCGCCAACGGCGACGAATATTGGCTCAGCCCGGAAGCCCATCGGCCCCTCGCGCTCAACAACCAATATGTCTACGCTCTCGATCGGCTCGGCAATTTCCTCGTGCTCGATGGTCTGAAGGGCGCCGTCATGGCGCGGCTCGACACGCGCGATTGGCAGGTTCCGATCGCGAACGAACTCACCGATCGCCTCTATTTTGCGAACCACGACGGTCGGCTGATGTGCCTGAATTACCGCAGGGAGAAGACGCCGCTCCTGCTCAAGACGATGGGAGAATTGAAGCCCCCTCCGCCTCCGCCGCCGCCCGAAGAGAAGAAGGAACCCGAGGAAAAGAAAGAAGTCGGCGCGCTGGTTCCCGCCGATCAGGCGGTCCGCTTTGCTTCGAGTTCCTGCCAGCGGGCGTACAGTTTTTCGACCGCGTGCTGGGCGTCTTCCAGCGCCTTGCACGCCTCGCCCAGGGCTGCATGTCCCGCCGTCGAGGAACTTTCGACGCGCGCCTGACACGTCGTCAAATTCTCTTCGGCTGCCAAGATCTCCGCTTCGATGCCCGTCAATTCCTGCTGTTCGCGAAAGCTCAGCTTTTTCACCTTCGCCGGCGCAGCGACTTTCGGCGCCGCGGGCTCGCGCGCCGCGGCGATCCGCTCCGTCTGCGCCCGCGCGTAAGCCGCGAGCCATTGATCGACGCTGGCGTACGTCGCTGAGCCCCCTTGCCCGTCGAGTCCGATGACTTCCGTACACAACCGATTGAGCAACTCGCGATCGTGGCTCACGATCACCACGGCTCCCGGAAACTCTTCCAGACTTTCCTCGAGAACTTCGAGCGCGGGGATGTCCAGATCGTTCGTCGGTTCGTCGAGCAGCAAAACGTCGGCAGGGCGGAGCATGAGCTGGGCGATGCGGACGCGCGCCTGCTCGCCGCCGGACAGGCTGCCGACGGGGACTTCGAGTTGTTCCAATTTGAAGAGAAACTGCTTGGCCCAGGCGGCGACGTGCAGCGGCCGTTCTCGGTAGGTGACCATGTCGCCTTCAGGGCACAGAGCTTTTTTCAGGGTGATCGACGGATCGAGTGTCGCCCGCCCCTGTTCGAACATGATCGCGCGCAGCGTCTCGGCGCGCACGACCGTGCCGGCGTCGGGCGGGATGATGCCGGCAAGGACGCGCAGCAGCGTACTCTTGCCGCTGCCGTTGGCGCCGAGCAAGCCGAGCTTCGTGCCGGGGGTCAGCTCGACGTCGATGCCGGAGAACAATGGCTGTCCGCCGAGCTGTTTGGCGATGCCCTTGGCGAAGAGCAGCTTGCGCGTCTGCCGGCCGGTGCCGACAAAGTCGATGCCCGCGGCTCCGCCGGAGTTGGTCCGTTCCTTGAGGTCGGCGAGTTCGCCGCGGCGGCGCTCGGCTTCATCGATGCGCGAGCTGGCCTTGCGCGTCCGCGCCGCCGCTTTTCGGCCGAGCCATTCCGTCTCGCGCCGCACCTGATTGGCGACGCTTTCCTGCATGCGCGCCTGCCCGGCGAGGAAGTCCTCACGCCGATCCATGAAGCCGTCGTACGATCCAGGCGCCCGAAAGACGCCGGCGGGGAAAACGCGGTTGATTTCCATCACTTCGTCGGCGACGGCGCGGAGAAAGGCCCGGTCGTGCGTGGCAACGAGATAGCCGAACTTGGCCCCGCGCAACAAACCTTCGAGCCAAACGATGCCGGGGAGATCGAGATGGTTGGTCGGCTCGTCGAGCAGCATGAAGTCGGGCCGACGCACGAGTTCGCGCGCCAGCGAAAGCCGTTTGCGCCAGCCGCCGGACAGGATGTCCGCGGGGCGGTCGTGATCGGTGAAGCCGACCTGGGTGAGCGTGATGGCGGCGCGCGTCTCGCATTCATGCTCTTCGAGATCGTCGCTTTTAAGGGCGGCGAGCAGGACCTGGCGAACGCTTTGGCCCTTGGGAAACGCGTCGTCCTGCGCGAGATATCCGATGCGCGACCCGCGCTTGACGGACCGGGTCCCCTCGTCGGGATCGTCGCGGCCGGCGAGCAGGCGCAGCAGCGTCGACTTGCCGGCGCCGTTGGGCCCGATCAGACCGACGCGTTCGTTCGCATTGAGGTAGATGCACAGATCGGAAAACAACGGCCGCGGCCCGAAACGCCGGGTCAGATTTTGTCCGCTGAGGAGCACGCTCATCCAGGAATCCTCATCCCACTCAGTCCTCGTTTAGCGCTCGGTTGGGCTCTTGCGAGCGCTAAACGGAGAAAATCGACCTTCGTTTACTCAGCGCCCATCGGCTTCAGGAACAACACCGCGAGCGGCGGGATCGTCAGGCCGAACGATTGCGCCTGCCCGTGCGAGCCCTCGGGCAGCGTCTGCACCATGCCGAAGTTCCCCATGCCGCTGCCGCCATAGATGCTTGCGTCGGTGTTGAGCACTTCCTTCCACTTCCCGGCGATCGGCACGCCCACCCGATACTGAAACCGCGGTACCGGCGTGAAGTTGCACAGCACCAACATGCAATTCCCCTCGCCCTTGCCCCAACGCAAATAACTCAGCACGCTCTGATGATAATCGCCGCCGTCGACCCACTGGAAGCCGTAAAAAATGTGATCCTGCTGATGCAGCGACGTTTCCCGACGATACATCTCGTTCAGATCCTTCGTGAGCTGCAAGATCCCCTGATGCACGTCGAACTGGAGCACGTGCCAATCGAGGCTGGTCTCGTGATGCCACTCGCGCCATTGGCCGAATTCGCAGCCCATGAACAGTAGCTTCTTGCCCGGCTGGGAATACTGGTAGCCGAGCACGAGGCGGAGGTTTGCGAACTTCTGCCAATCGTCGCCGGGCATTTTTGAGAGGAGCGAACCCTTGCCGTGGACGACTTCGTCGTGCGACAGGGCGAGCATGTAGTTTTCCGTAAACGCGTAGAGCATGCGGAAGGTGAGCTGATCATGATGGAATCGGCGATGGACCGGTTCGCGCGAAATGTAGACGAGCGTGTCGTGCATCCAGCCCATGTCCCATTTCCAGCCGAAACCGAGTCCGCCGAGATAGGTCGGCTTGGAGACGCCCGGCCAGGCGGTCGACTCCTCGGCCGCGGTCTGACAATCGGGGATCTGCCGATAGACTTCTTCGTTGAGCCGGCGCAGGAACGACAGCGCCGCCAGGTTTTCTCGACCGCCGTACTCGTTGGGGATCCATTCGCCTTCTTTGCGCGAGTAATCGAGGTACAGCATCGACGCGACGGCGTCGACGCGTAGGCCGTCGATGTGGTAACGCTTCATCCAGTAGATGGCGCTGCTGATAAGGAAGCAGCGGACCTCATTTCGGCTGTAATTGAAGATGTAGCTCGACCAGTCGGGATGGAACCCTTGCCGCATGTCGGCGTGTTCGAAGAGATGCGTGCCGTCGAAATACGAGAGGCCGTGCTGGTCTGCGGGGAAATGCGAGGGCACCCAGTCGAGGATGACGCCGATGCCTTCGTTGTGCAGGTACTCGACGAGATACATCAAATCCTGGGGCGTGCCATAGCGACTGGTCGGCGCGAAGTAGCCCGTTGTCTGATAACCCCAGGAGCCGAAGAAAGGATGCTCCATGATCGGCAAAAACTCGACATGCGTGAAGCCGCAATGTTTGAGATGTTGAGCCAGCGCCGGCGCGAGTTCGCGGTAGCTGAGCGAGCGATTGGAATCTTCGGGAATGCGCCGCCAGGAACCGAGATGGCATTCGTAAACGGAGACGGGCGCGTTCAGCGAGTTGACCTCGTGCCGCTTGGCCATCCAGACGCCGTCTTGCCACTCGTGTTCGAGATCCCACACGATGGAGCCGGTCTTGGGCGGGTTCTCGGCATGAATGGCGAACGGGTCGGCCTTTTCGACGGAGTAGCCGTTGTGTTGCGAGTGGATGAGGTACTTGTAGATGGCGCCCTTGGCGAGTCCGACGATGAAGCCTTCCCAGATGCCCGATTGGCCGCGCGAGTGCAGCGGATGGCTTTCGCGGTTCCAGCCGTTGAAATCGCCGATGACGAAGACTTCGCGGGCGTTGGGCGCCCAGACGGCGAAGTTGACGCCGTCGCGTCCGTCGTAGGACGTCAGGTGCGAACCGAGCTTTTCGTGGAGCTGGAAATGGCTTCCCTCGTTGAAGAGATAGAGATCCTGATCGGTGAGCCGAGAGTGATCGTGCCGGATGGGAAAAGTCATAGTGCTCCTCGAAGGGAAGATCGCGGCCGCTGTTAGCATTCTTTTTAGAAAGAAGCAACCAAAATAGCACGCGCGATCTCGAACGGATTCCGCCCTCTGCACGACATTCTGACGATTTTCAGATGATCCTGCCCAGCAACGCTCATACAACAGAGGGGATCAACTTCCTACCCCGTGAGACTTCACCATGGCCAGCATTCGCTTTCTCATGATCGGCGGCTTTCTCGGCGCCGGCAAAACCACCGCCATCGGCCGACTCGCGCGCCATTACATGGATCAGGGCAAAAAGGTTGGCATCATCACCAACGACCAGGCCCAGGATCTCGTCGACACGCATACCCTGCGCGAACAAGGCTTCCCCGTCGAGGAAGTCGCGGGCGCCTGCTTCTTCTGCAAGTTCGACGATCTCATGGACAAGGTCGGCAACCTCCAGCGCGATCAGCAGCCCGACGTCGTCATCGCCGAGCCCGTCGGGAGTTGCACCGATCTCATCGCCACCGTCGTTCAGCCGCTCAAGGATCTGTTCAAGGCCCAGTTCTCCGTCGCTCCGTATCCCGTCCTCTTCAAGCCCAGCCATGGACTCAAGATCCTCCGCGGCGAAAAAGGGGGCTTCTCGCCCAAGGCCGAGTATATCTTCCGCAAACAGATGGAAGAAGCCGACGCCCTCGTCATCAACCGCATCGACGAAATGACCCAGCCGGAGATCGACGAACTCACCCGGCTCGTCCATGCGCAATATCCCGGCGTGCCGGTGCTGCGCATTTCTGCCAAGACTGGCGCCGGGCTCGAGACGCTCACGCAACTCCTCGATCAGCACGGCAAGTTCGGCGGCAAAATTCTCGACATCGATTACGACATCTACGCGGAAGGAGAAGCGGAACTCGGCTGGCTCAACAGCAGCCAGCGCGTAAAGTCGACGAAAGAGTTCGCGCTCGATACGCTGTTGCTCGACGTGGTCGCGGGCTTGCAGGAGTCGCTGAAGAAGGTCGAGGGGGCGGAGGTCGCGCATCTCAAGGCGATCGGTTTGTGGGAAGGATTTTTCGGGGTCGCCAACCTGGTCAGCAGCGGCGGCAAAGCGGAACTCTCGCTCCCGTCACGCTGCCAGGTGAAGGAAGCGGACCTGATCGTCAACGCGCGCGTGGCAATGGATCCCGCGGAGCTGACCAAGCACGTCGACGGCGTGGTTGAAGCGGTGACCCGCCGCCTGGGAGGCGAGCTGAGCGCGGGCAAGACGCAGAGTTTCCGTCCGGGCCGGCCCACGCCGACGCACCGCTACGCGGCAGCGAAGTGACCGGATCAATTCTGCTTGAGTTTGGCCAAACGGGCTGCGATGATCTGCGCGACCCGGCTCGCCTCGGCGATCTGCGTCGGCGTCATCTGCTTTTCGAACACCAGCATTTGCCGTTTCGCCGCCGGATCGCCGATCACTTTGGTCCAGGCGAGCGCCTGCACGAGATCGAGCGGCACGCCTTTGCCGGTCGCGTATCGTGAAGCGAGCGCCCGCTGCGAAGCGACGTCGCCTTGTTCCGCGGCCAGGCGATAGTACCGAGTCGACTCCGCATCGTCCCTCGGCACGCCTTTACCGACGGCATACATGTAGCCGAGGTTGTACTGGGCGTGGGTGCTGTTCTGCTCGGCCGCCTTGCGGAACCACTTGATCGCCTCGGCAAAGTCCGCAGTCACGCCCCGGCCATTGGTGAGCATGACGCCCAGCATGCTCTGCCCGCGGGGATCGTTTCGCTCGGCCAGTGCGCGGTACAACTTTACCGATTCGGCCTCGTTCTTGGTGACGCCGACCCCCTTGGCGTACAGGCCCGCGAGCGCATACTGCGCGTCCGCGTCCCCCGCCTCGGCCTTGGACTTGGTCTCGAGAAACTCCTTGGCCTTCGCGTCCGGCTGGAGCGCCTGACCGACAACCGCGAGCAGCGCTGCCAGCGAGAGAGAGACTGCATTCATCAGATGACTCCCATTCCGTCAAGGCCGGGCCACGCGCACCTGCGCGACCCGAAACAACTTCTCCCGCCACAAATACCCCGCACGGACGTCCTCCAGCACCACCGAACTGCTCCGACTGGGATCCTTTACCACCTCGACGACCTCCATGCGCTCGGCGTCGAATGGCTCCCCCTCGCATGCAAAACGGACCAGCCCGATCTTCTCCAGCGCTCGCTCCAGCCGTTGCAGGCTCATCGAGTAGCCTTGCAGCACCGAATCGATGGCTTGCCGAAACCGCTGCATCTCCCCGTAGTGCTCGGCAACGTTGTCCTGATGGTGGTTGGCCCAGACGAGCAGCCGACTGCGAAAATCGCTCGAAGCCTCTCCGGGCGTCCACCCAGTGACGCGCCGCACCCATTCCATGAGCGGCGCCAACGACTTCTGCACGGTCTTCTCCAGCCCCGCCATCCGCGCCCAGAGAGGCAGCTCCAAGTGCACCCCCGGTGCCGGCGGCAACGCGCTCGGCAGCGGATTCTCCGGCGGCTGCGGCATCGCCGGCTCCGGACGCATCACCAAACTCTCGTGAATCTTCTGTACCTTCCGCTGCGCCAATGATAACGCGTCATGTGCGTCCAGGAGCGTCTTCACGATCGGCCTGAGCTGTTCGTCGAGCGCACTCGGTCCTGACTTCTGCTGATTCTCCAACGCCTTGAGCGCCTGACCCAATCCTTCCAGCGCCTGCGTCGTTTGCTCCACCTGCGTCCGGCTCGTACGCGTCTGTAAATTCACTTCCTGGCGTAGGGCGGTGAACTGACTCACGACCTCGGCGATGCCCGTACTCGCAGGCGGAACCTCCGACAGTGCTTCTTCCGCCGACGTCGCGCGTTCCTGTATCCAGCGGCGGAAGTCGGCGAGAAGTTCTTCAATCCGCTCGGGCGTCAGGACGGCTTGCTCAGCGACACGATCTCCGCGAGCGAATAGCGACGGCGCTTCGTCTGACATGTCATGTCCTCGAGGATGCCCTGGATCGTTTCCCGCTGCCCCGCCTCGAAAAGGCGATACTTGATGCGCGTATCGAGATCCTTCAGGCTTTCGTACGCCTCGCGAATCTTCGCGAATTTCTCCGGGTGACGTTCCGGCGAAAACTGCTTGACCAGCTCCAGGTAACGCAGCCGAATTGCTTCGTCGCTGGCGTCCGCGGCCAGTCCCATGGTCACGTACGGGTCCGTCATCGCTCATCCTTCCTTAATAGAATTCTTCGTCTTCGTCTTCGTCTTCTTCGTCGACTTCGCCAAAGCCGAAGTTTAAGAGCCTGCTGAAGATATCCGGCCCCTGGAGGTCGCGCAACTGCTCTTCGCACGCCTCGATTTGCGCCGTGTACTTTTCTTGCTGCTCCTTGGGGAGTTCGGCCCAGTGCGCACGCACTTTTTCGAGCATCGTTTTCATGTTGTAAATCGTGCTCCAATTGCGCCGTTTCCGGCTAGCTCCCTTCAGCGCCTTTTCGACCAGTCCTAACCTGAGGCCGACGTTGCGGGGGAACAGCCGTAATCCTTCTTCGCAGACTTGTCCCCAAAACGTGTCCGCGCCCAGGGCGTTCAAGTGCTTGCAAAACGTCTCGAATTGCGGCTCGCTCAACGTTTTCAGCGGAACCTTGCGCAGGGCGGCCTGAGCGCTCTTTTCGAGCGCCGGCTGGTTGGGGAATCGCGGCACGTGGAGCTTGGCCGCCGTCTCCGCCAAGGACAGGAATTCTTCGACCGTCGTGGATTGCTGCAGCGCGTCCAGGAAGGCTTGTTCGTAAGGCTTGCGCAGTGCCGGCTTGAGCTTGGCACGCGCCGACTCGCACCATAGACCGTAGGCGACGGCGACGCGTTGATGCGGCACGGCCAGCGCCCGATCGATGGCGGCGCGATACCCCGCCTCGTCCTTGATCTGTTTCTCCAGGAACGCCCAGCGGCACAACAGGTACGTCTTGTTCCCTTCCATGAACGCCAGCGCCTTCTCCAGCGCCGCGCGAAACTCGGCCGGGTTGAGCACCCACTTCTTACGCGCCGAAATGAGCACCGGACCTGTCGCCAGTCGGCAGGCGTTCGCGAAATGGGCCCGGCCCAGATGGTCGCGCAGACGGCGCTCGAGCGGATTGACCTTCAAGGCACGCTCGTAGAATTCTGCCGCCAGTTCCGGTTTATCTTGCTCGAGATAGAGATGCCCCAAACACACCAGCGTCGTCACGTGGTCGGGGAAGTGGGCCAGGAGTTCCCGCCCGGCCTTGATCGCCGACTTTCGCTTTTCGGCATCCTCGCTTTCGTACAATTCGCGGACGAGGATGGCGTGCGGTTGGAGCCGCCCCGGCGCTAACTCGATGCTGCGCCGAAGGCAGGTCTCCGCGTCCGGCGTCAATTTCGCGTCCGTTTCCTCCTCGACATTTTTGGCGTTGCAACCCATGCGCTCCCAAATGACGGCGCGCACGAAGTTCGTCTGACCCGCCGGCCAATTCTGGGGTTCTCGAAGCACCCAATGCTCAAATGCCTGCCAGGCTGCATGGCTGACGGCGTCAGCGCCGCGCATTTCCGTTGCCAGCGCCTGGAGCCGATGCATATCCGGCGAGTCGTCAGGGGCGCTCCCGAAAACATCCGCGAAAAGGTCGAGATGGTCGGGAACTCCTTTATCGACAACCGCCCAGAAGAAGCAATACGCCAGGCGCGGCAGCAACTTCGGATAGTCGCGCTGCAGCACCGGCGCGACTTGCTTGGCGAGGCGGAACCCGGCACTGAGCTTCTTTTTGTCGTTCAGGCAGCGATGGATTTCCTCCAGCGATGCGGTCAGCGTATTGCCCTGGCTTCGCTGGAAGGCCTTCCGCAGCGATTGCTGCGTGTCGGACGACTGGGCTTCGCGGAACACCGGATCGATCTGCGACCGCAAGGGAGCCGACAAACGCCAGGGAGTTCGCTTCGGTTCGAGGCGTTGCCAGTTCTCGAGCGCCTTGGCATCGTCGCCGGCGTAATAGGCCAGCAGGCCGCGCAAGAAAACCTTCCACTCCAGAAACGGCGATTGCAAGCCGATCGGCTGCAGTGCGGCCCGGGCGTCGTCGTCGCGTTCCTTCGCCGAATGGTCGAACGCCTGCAGGATCTGATCGAAGCCGGCATGCAGATCGGCACTCAACTCCGCCTTGCCCGGCGGTCCCTTGATCAGAGCAGCATCGACGAGAATACCGGCGACAGCGGTTCCCGGAACGCCGGCGGGCAGCGATGCGAAGAGCTCCCGGGCCTGGGCGATCATGCCGACGGCAGCAAGTTTTTCCGCCAGCAGAGCTTTGAACTCCGGGGAAGTGGCCAGCGGCATCGCGTTGACGAAAAGCTGCGCCGCCTCGGCGTTTCGGCCTTCCCGGAGCAGTTGATCGCCTCGCTCCATAAGGACGTCGCGGTAGACGCTTTGATGGTCGGGGGAGGGGAAACGTTTATGGGCCTCGCGCGCGAGTTCCAGGGCGGTGACGGTTCGGCCCTCGTTACGGGCGCGCTGGAGTCGTTGGGTGAGCGTGGGAAGGTCGAGTTGAAACTTCGCTTTAGCCGCCACTGCATCATCCTTTGCAAAGGGCAGAGAATCCGGAGGTTTCCCTCATGATACGAATGCGGGAGTTCAAATGTAGCCCGCGCCGCGCAGGCCGAGCAATCGCGCCAGCAGCAAGACGCCGAGCGAGACGACGATCATGAGCAGCGAGATCGCCATGGCGCCTTCGAGATTGCCGGCGCCCAATTCGAGGAACACGGACGTGGGGAGCACCTCCGTCTTGAACGCGGTGGCGCCGGAGAAGACGAGGATGGGTCCGAACTCGCCGAACGACCGTGCCCACGAAAGCGTGGCCGCCGTCAAAATGCCGCGCTGGGCAGCGGGCAGCAGCACGAGCCAAAACGCCTGGAAGCGCGAACACCCGAGCGTGAGCGCGACCTGTTCCGCACGCGGATGAATCTGATCGAACGTGACGCGCATCGTCCGCACCGCGAACGCCGCCGACACCGTGAACTGCGCGATGACCACGCTCGGCCTTTGGTACGTGATCGGGAAGTATTTCTGAAACCAGAGTCCCGGCGGCAGCTGAAAGAGAATCAGCAGGCTCAGCCCGATAACCAGCGGCGGGAGCACGATGGGGATATCGAGAATCGTCTCGACCGCCGTCTTGCCCCAGAAATCCGTACGGGCCAACAGGTATCCCAGCGGCACGGCGACCAGCAGCGCCAGCACCGTGGTGACCGAACACGAGATGAGGCTGAGAATGATGGCGGCGCGAATGCCGGGGTCGGTGAAGGCAGTGCGGATATCGTCCGTCGTCGTGAACAGAAAATCCGAGAGGAGTAGAAGCAAAATGAGCACGACGTAGGCGCCTCCCAGCAGTCCCAGGCATGCCAGGAAGGCGCGATCGGAGAGGGTACCGGGGGGTCGAAAAGCGGGTGGGGCCATGTCAGGGGGCTCGCGGATTTCTTTCCGAGCGGGAAGCGTCAGCGACGATCTTCGCGAAAACATCGCTCACGCTTCCAACTCGGACGATCAACTAGGTCGGGTTGCCGGCGCGTTTGACGCGGTCCATGGCGTCGCGCGCTTCGTAGAAGAGCGGATGCTCGGTGAAGACCATTACTTCCTCAAAACAGGCGGCCGCCTTGCGGTTCTCACCGGTCTTCTCGTAGGCCAGGCCGAGTTTGTACGAAGTGTCGGCGCCGGCGCGATGGCTGTCGCGGAAGACACGAAAGCATTTCACCGCCTCTGCCGGGTTCGTATCGAGATAGATATCCCCCAGAATGCGGTGCATGAGATGCCAGGCGTCGTCCTCTTCCTCGCCCTGGAACTTCGCGGGCTTGTTTTGCCGAATCCCTTCCATGATCTCAAGCGCCTTGCTCGTTTCGCCGCGGATGCGCAGGATCCGGGCTTGCAGAAACTTCGGCCTGATCTGCGTCGGCAAGGCGACGACGGCGAGGTCGGCGAGGTGGGCGGCCCAGTCGAGATAGTCCAGCTCCCCCCGATACGCCTCCACCAGCGTCGACGCCTTGCCGATGCAGTATTCCGCGTCGAACCAGCGCTGCACGTTCTCCCAGCGAGCCTTCAATTCTTCGGGCGTGATCGAGTAGTAGTAGCGGTCCTTACGTTCCTTGAAGTCGGCGTCTTTGGGGTTCTCGGTGAGGCCATGCTCGGTGCAGTGTAGCGCGGTCCACGGATCTTTCTTTTGCTCGAAGAGGTCGGCAAGGGTTCGCCAGGTCTCGCGACTGGAGAAGTCCGATTGCGACAGGAACTTGAAGGCCTCGAGAGCGAGATCGATCTGCCCCGCCTGTTTGGCGCGGTCGCCGATCGCTTTGACGGCTTCGAAGAACGCTTTCTGATCCGGCGCCGGGATTTTAGCGGCGCCCAGGGCTCGACCCATGACCATGGCGCGGAAGTAATGGCTCCACATCGACGGCAGGTTGTCGTGTTTTTCGTTGGCGTGGGCAACCTGGATGTACAGCGACGGCGCCAGGGCCGGAAGTCCGCGGGCGGCGATGCGCAGGTATTCGCAGCCGCGCTGCCACTGGGCCGGATGATCCAGCAGCGACAGCCCCATTTCACGGACGTAGTCGTGATTGAAGAATGCCGCCGCCTGCCCCTGCGGCACGGCGGCGCTATAGTCGTTTTCGGAAAGTTCGCTGTAGACCACCGTCCGCAGATCCAGCGCCGCAGCGATGTTGCCGTTCTGGGCAATTTCACGTTCCAGGGCGGCGATCGCCTCCATATTTCGATCGGAAAACTGCAGTAGCTTCGAGCCCACGCGCCGTTTCATTTCTGGATGCAGCATCAAGGCCAGATGCCAACCGCGAAACAGCACCGCCTGCCGCGCGGGCGTCTCTTCGGCCGGAGCGCGCAGCAGACTGGTCAAGTTTTGCTCCGCCTGGTCGAGATCCTTGAGGTAGAGGAAGGCCAGCGTTCGCCAGTAGTAGACGCCAGCCGTCAAATCGGGTCGATACTCGGCGATCAACTTGAGCAGATGCTGCGCGTCGGCGATCTGCTTGGGCGAGGGAGTTTGATCCTGGAGCAAGAGGTCCGAGACCCGCTCCAGGCAAATGTCGTAGTTGATGAATTGCAGGATGGCCGGATCCTTGGCAAAGTGGTCGGCATCGAGAATACGGTGCAATTCCCAGAGTTGGCTGCGCGTCAGTTGGTGCTGCGGGTTGAGCTTGAGCGCCCGGTTCAGCGAGATGAGCGCGAGGCGATACTGGCCCATCTCCTTGTAACTGAGGCCGCGCAGGGCGTGCTTGAAGACGCGCAGGTGAGGCAGCACTTGCCGGGAATAAACGTAGTAGATGAGCAGCGGAATGACGGCGGGGGCGAGCAGCGCGCTCCAGCCCATGGCTTTGAAGAAGAGCCAAAGCCCGACGCCCATGGCGCCGCACAGCGAGGCGATCTCGACTTCGGATTCCTCGATCAGGCTCGAGAACGTGAGGAGATAGAAGCCGACGATGCCCAGCAGGGTGAGGGCGCTGAGCCGAAGCATTTGATCGGTCGGGGGGGCGATTTCCAGAAAGTTGAGGACTGCCAGCGGCGCGATGACGAAGACGCTGACCAGGCCCATGCCCAGGAGCTGGCGAACGTCGCGTTTGGGAATGGAGCGGATGTACCAGAACAGGATCCCCAGGAGCGGTCCAACGAACAAGGGCCCATAGAAGCGCGGATCCCATTCGTTGTCGACGGCTTCGGCGCTGAGCGCGGGGTAGGCGCCGGCCAGGAGTCCGACCATTACGCCGGTGTAGACGGCGCCGGGGTTTTCCAGGAGGAGGAAGAGGACGAACGGCGCCCATCGGCCCTTGACGGCGAGACCGTCCCGGATCTTGTGATACGCCGCCGAGACAAGGGCCAGCACCAGTCCGCCGACCATGAAGATGGCCAGACGAAGCACAGTTTCCGCGTCGGGATTGCGCAGGCCGAGGCTGACGAAGACGCCGAGGTAGAGGCCTTTGAGGAGGTACTCGGTCAGATCCCATCGCATAGGTGGTTCAACTCGTACTGAGGAGGGAAGTTCGCGCGCCTCGTTCAATTATATTACGAGGAGGAAAGCCCAGGGATAGCTATCCCTGGGAACGTGCCCGAAACTGACGTCCCATTCGCAGTCGCCAAAAAATGACGTCGCCGGCGCTTTCCCAGGTTGTCCGCGAAAGCCCAGGGATGGCTATCTCTGGGAACGTGCCCGAAACCGACGTCCCATTCGCAGTCGCCAAAAAATGACGTCGTCGGCGCTTTCCCAGGGATAGCCATCCCTGGGCTTTCGCACGGCGTTTACTTCTTTCCCTTCTTCGCTTGATCCAGCAGCGCCTTTGCCGCCGGGTCGTCGGGGACCAACCGCAGCGCCGCCTCGAACGATGCGATCGCGGCGGGAAAATTCTTGGCCATCAGTTGCTTGTTCCCTTCGAACAGATGCAGCTTGTACTGCGCGATCACGCCCTTTCCGGGGGGCATGGGCTTGGCCGGATCGGGTTGCGGTTTGACCATCGGCTTGACGGGATCGGGTTGCGGCTTGACCATGGGCTTGATCGGCTCGGGCTTGACCATCGGATTCGGAATCGGCGTCTGCTTTGCCTTCTCCCATTCTTGCACGGTTTGAGTAAGCAGCCGATTCGTCTCGGGATCGGCTGGCATCAGCATCTTGGCGGCGCTGAACTGCTTGACCGCCTCGGCGTAGTTCTTGGTGACCACGGCAACCTTGCCCTTCGCGAGCGCCTCTTGATGGGCCGCGACCTTGGCTTGATCGTTCGCCCGCGCCTGTCTCGACTGCCCCAGCATATTGCTGGCGAGCGGATCGAGCGGCCGAAGCGTCAGGGCGTCCTGGAAGTGCTTCTCCGCGAGCGCGTAATTCTTGGCCTGCAGCGCCAGTTGCCCCGCATTCATCACCTTCTGATACTGCTCGTTGGCTGCCCCTGCCGCTTGCTTGCCGTCGACGGCCAACTTGAGCATGCCTTGCGCCTGCGGATCGCTGGGGTTCAGCTTCAGCGCCTCGAGAAATTGCTTCTCCGCGTCGGCGAACTGCTTGCCCTGCAGCGCCGTTTGCCCGGCCTGCATCAACTTTTGGAACGCGAGTTGGTTCTGCCCGGCGGCTTGCTTACCGTCCGATGCGGCCTTGAGCAAGCCCTGAATCTGCGGGTCGCCCGGCTGCAGCGTGAGGGCATTCTTGAAGTGCTTCTCCGCGACGTCGAAGTTCTTGTCCTTGAGCGCCGCTTGCCCGGCGACGAGTTCCTTCTGCAGCGCCAGGCTCGCCGCCTTCTGCGCCATGCTCAATGCCGCGGCCGACTGTCTGGCCTCATCGACCGATTTTAGCAGGCCCGCGACTTGCGGATCGCCGGGCCTGAGCGTCGTTGCCGAGCGGAAGTGCTTCTCGGCCTCGTCGAACTGTTTCGCCTTGAGCGCGTTCTGACCCGCGGCGACTGCCTTGTCGAACGCCAGTTGCGATTGACCGGCAGCCAGCTTGGCGTCGCCGGCCTGCTTCAGGTAGCCTTGCGCCTGCGGATCGGCGGGACGCAGAGAAAGCGCGTTCTGGAAATGCTTCTCCGCTTCGGTGAACTGCATGGTTTTGAACGCATCGACGCCCGACTTCATCGCCTTCTGAAAATCCGCGTCGAGCTTGGCTGCGGCGCCGGAATCGCTCTGCGCCTTTTGCGCCCGAGTCAGCAACTCGGCGCCCTGCTTCGAACCGGGCATGAGCTGATTCGCCTGATTCGCAATTTGGATGGCGTCGAGGTATTTGCCGTTCTTGAGCGCCTTCTCGCCATTGTCGAGCAGGTCGTCGAACTGCTTGCGTTTCTGCTGCAGTGCGAGACCTTCCTTGGCGGCGCGATCCTGGACGTCGTACGCGGCCAGCGCCTTGACCACGTCGGGATGCGTGGGATTGATCTTGGCCGCCCGATCGAGGTGCTGTTTCGCCAGCTCGAGGTTCTTCTGCGCCAGTGCCGTGCGGCCCAGGTCGAGCGCGTCGGCGATCGCCTTGGCCTGCTTACCGCTTTCGAGCTTCTTGAGCGCGGCCTGATCCTCCTGGAACTTGGAGTTCTGCACGTCGGCCAGGAGCGCCTTGGTCGCGGGATCGCCGGGCATCAGCTTCTGGGCGTCGGCCAGATGCTTCAGCGCGACGTCGTATTGCTTCGACTGCTGCGCGAAACGGGCGTCGGCCAGGGATTTCTGGTACTCCGCGAACTTCTTCTTGGCCGCGGAATCGTCTCCCGCCTGAGTGTTCAAATCCTGCGCCTGCTTGAGTAGCGCCAGCACGGCTGGATCGCCCGGCTTCGCCTTGAGTGCCTCGTTCAGCGCGAGGGCGGCGGCGGCGTACTGCTTGTTTTTCATCTGCTCCCGGCCGCTCGACAAGAAACGGTCGTAGGCCTTCGTCTGCTCCGCCGCATTGGCGGCCTTGCGCGCTTCAAGATCGAGCCGAACCTGCAATTGCTCCGCCTGCGAATGCAACGCGAGCACCTCGACGTTTTGCGGCGCCAGCTTCTTCGCTTCCCCGAGCGCCTTGAGCGCCGCCCTGGCGTCGTTCGCCGCCACCGCGGTCTTGCCGTCGCTGAGGAGTTGGTTCAGCCGTTCCTTGCGGGCTTCCGCCTTGGCGTGGTTTTGCCGTTCGACGTTGACCTTGTTCAGGCCGGTGAGGACGGCGTCGGTCTGGAAGATCTTGCCCGCTTCCGAGAACTTGGCCTGGGCGACTTCGTACTGCTTCTCGGACAGCGCCTTCTGCGCCAGTTGCAATGCGGCCTGGTAGAGTTCCTGATTCTGCTTGGCGAGCGCCTCGGCCTGGATCCGCTTCTGCGTCTCCTCTTCGAGCTTCGCCCTCAGTCGATCCTTCGACGCCTGATCTTTCGCGGTCTGCTGCGCCCGGGCTAGCATTGCCTGATTCATCTCGTCGTTCAGGTTCTGATTCGGCATGATCTTCTGCGCGGCGCTGTACGCGGCGATGGCGGCGTCGTACTTCTGCTCCTTCAGAAAACCGTCGCCTTGCTGCTTGGCGATGGCGAAGTCGCGTTTCTTGGTTTCGAAGGTGAGTTTCTTGGCTTCGTCCGCCTTCTTCTGTTCCTCGAAGAGTCTCTCGCGCGTCCGCACGAGTTCGCGGTTGCGTTTCTCGGCGAGGTCTTTTTCGCGCTGGGCCTGGAACTGAGCGTCGAGCGCCCGCTTTTCCGCGGCTGCCGCCTCCGCCTTCGCCTGGGCCAACTGCTGCAAGAGTTCTCCCTGACGGGGGGACTTGGGCGGCGCCAGGCGCAGGGCGCTGTCGAAGAGATTGACGGCGACGCTGAAGTTCTTGCCCTGCAGGGCGAACTGGGCCTGCTTCATGAGTTGGTTCTGCGCGGCCAAACGCTGGGCTTCCTGCTGCTGACGTTCCTTCTCCGCGAAGTGAGCCGCCGCCTGCGCCGCCTGGAAGCGCTGCTGTTCCGCGAGCTGCGCCAGCTTCAATTGTCGGCGCCGAGCTTCTTCCTGCTCGGCGTGCTGCTGGGCGAACGCGAGTCGGCGCTGTTCCTCGAGCTTTTGCTTACTGACGTAACCGGCCGCCTGGTTGCGGTAGCCGATCACTTCGACGTGGCCAGGGTTCAGCCTGAGGGCGTCTTCGAAGAAGGTAATAGCGAGCGAGAACTGTTTCTGGTTCATGTGCTGCCGGCCCTTTTCGAGCAGGATCGTGAACTGCGGGCGATGCACTTCCACGATCTTGCGCTGCTCGGGGAACATCGTCTCCTGGGCCAATTCATGGAGACGGACTTTCAGTTCCCAGGTCGAACGAGCGTATACGTGACCCCGGCTGTGGATGTAGCCATGCTCGGCGTGGAGCATGAACGAGTGAACGTGGAAGCTCCCCGCGTGCACGTTGCCCATCACGAAGTACTGGATGTTGAGCGCGCGACCGAGCCAACGGCGTGCGTCCGCGTTGACGACGAGGTCGTTCATGGTGAGTCCGACGCTGCCCATGAACCAGTAGACTTCACGCGGATCGGCGAGGTCGTAGTGCGACGAGAAGTAGGGCGCCAATCCCTGCGCCGTCCAGGAGCCGATGCCGGGATTGACGGGGGGCTGAGCGTGGAAATCGAGGATCGCGACGCGCTGCCGTGATGATGAGAACAGGGCGAAGTTGGGCGGCAGCAGCGGCTGGACCAGCGCCACTCGGCCGCGGACGTCGAGATCCCAGGGCGCCAGCGTCAGGGCGAACTGGTAGTAGTGCCGGGCGGCGCCGTAGTTGCGCAGGCGGAAGAAGTAGTCGCCGGCGTTGACGGCCGCCAGTTCCAGACGCTTGCGAATCGAGGGGGGCGGCCCTTGCGCGACCACGATCAAGCCCCCCGCGGGGGCGGCCGCCGGCAGCGGGTCGAACTGCTTGACGTCGAAAGCCCCAAATGTCGGCGCCAGCGGAAACTCCGCCAGCGGAACCACTGGCGCATCGACGACCGGCGCCGGCGCGAACGTCGCCGTCTCAAGCAGCGGTTCGACCTGCACCTGCGCCTTGGCCTGCTGATTCAGCAGCGCGAGCTTCTCTTCGTCGGACATCATGAGCTGCTGCGCCAGTTCCGGCAGCCGGGGCAGAAGGTGCGGCAGCGATCGGCCCGAGATCCTCGCGGTCTGCACGATCAGTCCCGATTGCGTGTCGACGAGCCGGGCGTTGATGATGATGTCGCCCAGGCGATGGACGCTGCCGACGACGAGGTAGCGAACGCGGGCGATTTTGCCGACGTCGCGCTGCTGGGCCGGGTCGTTCTGGAAGTCCGCCTCGGCCGAGAGCTGCGCGAGAACTTTTTGGAGTTGTTTGCGTTCGACGAGATTGAAGCGTTGCTTGAAGCTGGGGAGCAATTCCTCGGCAAGGGCGCCGCCCACGTCGCCCAGGCCGGAGTTGGCGGGGGTTTCGAAATCGACGACGCTGAGGGTATCGCGGCGCTGACTCAGGGCGACGCTCGCCTCGTCGAGTTCCTGACGAATCTGCAGCGTATCCCAGGTCGCCTTCGCGTCTTCGAGGACGGCGATTGCTTCTTCGAGGTTGAGCGGATCGCGGCGCAGCTCCGCGCCGCGTTTGCGGAGGGCGTCGTACTTGCTCAGTTGGCCCTGAATCTGATCGTATTTCGATCTCACGTCGAGATCGTTGGCCTTGATTTGCAGCGCCTGTTCGAAGGCGATGCCGGCGGCACGGAGGTTGTTGTCCGCGAGGGCGGCGGCGCCCGTGTTGCGCATCCGGACGAAGCGATCCTCGACCGACTCCGTCGCATCGGCATTCGCCAGGGCGTCCGCCTGCAGGTTTAGCTTCACGATCTGGTCGGCGATATTGCCGTCGCCAAATTCTTTCAGCGCGGCCTGGGCGAGTTTGGCGGCCTCGGCGGGTTTGCCGTCCTCCAGGATCGATTCGATTTCCTGCACGGTCTTGTTCGCCGACGCTTCCTGATCGACGCGTAGTTTCAGGCGTTCGATCTCGCTGCGGACAAACTCGGAGTCCTTGAATGTCTGCGCGGTCTGGTAGGCATCAAGGGCCTGGATCCATTTTTGTTCGGCCTGGAAGTTGAGCGCCTGGCCCAGGGCGACCTCGTATTTCTCGGTCGCCGGGTCGGCGGGCGTGAACGTGAAGTCGGCCGCGGCGTCGAACTCGATCGGCAGCACCGGTTGGAGCTCGGTTTGCGGCTTGATCTCGACGTGGACCTTATCTTGCTTGGGATCTGCCTGTGGCGGAGCGGGTTTGTTGCAGGCCAACGGCAAGAGCGGAAGGAGACAGAAAACGAGGGTGCGAAAGGTGCGTTCCATGGTGCGTGGTCCTTCGTGACCGAATGGGGATGTATCTCTCGCGATCCTATTAACGTACCGTTTTGTTAACGAGTTCACAAGGAGCGGAGAGAAACCGGAACCCAGAAAGCCCAGTGGGTGAGGTACTCCGCACCCCTGGGATGGACCCACGCGGGCCGCTATAACCCAAGGGTTCGGAGTACCTCACCCGTTGGGCTTGTCGATATAATTGCTGAAGACGCGGGTCCTACGTTTAACGGAGTCAACGCGAGGGGTTCCATTCCCGCCCCTCTAACCATTGAATCCGATCCAGCGGAATTGTAGAGCTTCAGGAACCGTTTACCTCATTGACGACGAGCGTACCTGCCTTGGACGATCTGCTCCCTCTGGAATATCTGCAGCGCGGCGAATGGGCCGACGTCGCCGAGGTTACGGGCGAACCGGGCTGGGTGGCGCGCCTCGCGGAACTCGGGCTGCGCATCGGCACGCGCTTGCGCGTGCTGCAACCGGGGAGTCCCTGTTTGCTCGAAGTCGGCGACGCCCGCCTCTCGCTACGCGGCGACGCCACGCAGCAAATCTTGGTTCGTGTTTTACCGGGAGAACGTTGAGATGCCGACGCTCGATCAACTTACCGTCGGCCAGCGCGGCCGAATCGTCGCGATCCAGGGGGACGACGCCATCATGCAGCGCCTGCTCGAAATGGGCCTGCTCGAAGGCGAGGAAATCGAAGTGATCGGCTTCGCCCCGCTCGGCGATCCCATGGAGATCCACGTGCTCGACTACCGCCTGAGTTTGCGGCGCAGCGAAGCGGAGCGTGTCGGCGTCGAGATTGTTTAGAGCGACTCACGTTTGCAATGCATATGGCGAGCCGGGTCGCGTTAGCGTCCGGAGTGCCGAGAACTTACAATCCACCTGTACTCCGGGCGCTGACGCGACCCGGCTCGCCGTGACGGATGTGCAATACAAACGCAAACCGCTCTAATACGCGTTGCGGTTGACCAGGCCGTGCCAGACGGTGAGCCACAGGATGCGCAGGTCGAGCCACGGGGTCCAGTGCGTGATGTAGTAAAGATCGAACTGGATGCGTTTTCGCAGCGACGTGTTGCCGCGCCAGCCGTGCACCTGAGCCCAGCCGGTGATGCCGGCCTTGACGACGTGGCGGGCCTGGTAGTTCGGGATGGTCCGGGCAAACTGCTGAATGAACACCGGCCGTTCGGGCCGCGGGCCCACCAGACTCATGTCGCCCCACAGCACATTGAAAAGTTGCGGCAGCTCGTCCAGGCTCGTCTTGCGTAGGAAGGAGCCGAGCCGGGTCTTGCGCGGATCGTCCTTGACCGCCCAGACGGCGCCCGATTGCACCTCGGCGTCGACGCGCATGCTGCGAAACTTGAGCATCGGGAACGATTTCCCGTTGAGGCCGCAGCGTTCCTGGCGGTAAAAGATCGGCCCGGGACTGGTCAGCTTCACGAGCGCGGCGATCAGCAGCATGAGGGGCGCCAGCAGCACGATCGCGCACAGCGACAGGGCGACGTCCATGCTCCGCTTCACGACAATGTTAGCGCCGAAGTACGGGCTCTCGCGCAGGCCGATGATCGGCAAGCCGTCGAGATTGGTCGTGGTCAAGTTGAGGCCGGCGAGGTCGGGGATGTCGGCGACGAGCCGAACGTCGACGTAGGTGTGCGACAGGATGTCGTAGACCTTACGAGCTTCCTGGTAGCGGTTCATCGGCAGCGAGATGAAGACGTGCGAGACATGGTATTTTTCGATGAGCCGGGGGAGGTCGGCGGGGGCGCCGAGGATGTCGAGGTCGTCGGTCCAGCGGCTCGGCTTGTCTTCGACGAAGCCGACGTTCTTGATGCCCATCCAGGCGGACTGACGCAGGGCGCGGGCGGTCTTGCGCGCGACCCGGCCGGCGCCGACGATGATGCAGAAGGTCTGGTTGTAGCCGCGCCGCCTCAGCCAGCGCACCGCCGACCACGTGAGACGCCTCGCCCCGGAGATCAGCGTCAGCGTGATGACGAAGAAGAGAAAGAAGATGAGACGAGATTCGTACTTGTGCTGCAGGCTGAACGTCGCGGCGATGACCATGAGGACCATGAGCCCGGCGCCCTTGAACACGGCGGCGATCTCCTCGCGGAGCCGGCGGAAACGAGTGATGTGGTACTGTCCCGTAAAGTGGTACACCAGGGCGGCCAGGATCAACACCATCGGCAGCCCGGCGGTGCAGTCGGCGAACGTCGGCGCTCCCTTCTCCAGCGGAATCCAGCCCGATTCGACCCGCACGAAATATGCGAGCAACCACGCGAGCGCGGTGACGACCAGATCCCAGAAGCGGAACCAGTAGCAAATGAGCTGACTTTTCTGTGCGATCATCGCAAGGCCCCGTACGTTGGCGGGTGAGTCTCCGACTCTTGGCTGCCGAGTCTGTACCACAGCCCGATAAATGGTGTCAAGGCGAAGGACGCGGACCGTGCGGGTTGGGGGAAATGGGATGACTAGCGATCTTCGCCGCGCGGCGTGCGGCCTAGCAGATCCTGCACCGCTTCGCGCGGATCCTTGTTCTCGTACAGGACGCGGTAGACCTCGCTCGCGATCGGCATCGGGATCCCCATCTGGACCGATCGCTCGTGTACGCTCCGGGCCGTGAAGACTCCCTCTGCCACCATGTTCATGGAGCCCAGGATGTCCGCGGGCTTTTCGCCCTGGGCGAGGCGCAGGCCGACCTGCCGATTTCGGCCATGCTTGCTGATGCAGGTGGTGATGAGATCGCCCATGCCGGCGATGCCCCAGAAGGTCTGCGCCTCGGCGCCGAGGGCAACGCCGAAGCGTGCGATCTCGGCGAGGCCGCGCGTGAGCAGCGCGGACTTGGCATTGTCGCCCAGGCCCAGGCCGTCGCAGATGCCGCCGGCGATGCCGATAACGTTCTTGAGGGCGCCCCCCAACTCGACGCCGATCACGTCGAGATTGGTGTAGACGCGAAACCAGTGCGTGGTGAACGCCTGCTGAACCTGGCGCGCGAGATCCAGATCCCGGCTCCCTGCCACGACCGTGGTCGGCATGCCGCGTGCGACTTCCTCCGCATGGCTCGGGCCGCTCAATACGGCGAGCGGGCGCGGTCCGGTGAGTTCCGCGAGGATCTCGGTCGGTCGGCGAAACGTGGCGATCTCGACTCCCTTGGTCAGGCTGAGCATCGGCACCCCCGCCGGCAGTTCCGGCGCGATGCGCAGGAGCGTCGGTCTCAGGTAGATGGTCGGGATGGCGACGATGATGAGATTGGTCCCGGCCAAGGCGACGCCCAGGTCGGACGTCAGGCGGATGCTTTCGGGGAGCGGCACGCCGGGAAGGTAGCGGACGTTCTCGCGTTGGCGCTGGAGTTCCTCGGCTTCGCGGGGCCGGGCGCTCCAGAGGGCGACGCGTTGCCGGGGGTTGTTGGCCAGGACGAGGGCGACGGCCGTGCCCCAACCGCCGGCGCCGAGGACGGTGAACGTTTGGCTCATGGAGTCTGCCCAGAATGCGAAGCTTGCCTCATTTTCTCAATCCTCAGAAAGGAAGCCCCTTCGGCGCCGCTGCCGAGTCGCTGCGAAAAACGAGGCAAGTTGTCCGCCGGTTCGGCCGATAACTGGTTGGGGGAAGGCCTCGGATACGAATCGGCCCCGCGTGAATTGGCCCGAGGCTAAGTTTGTCTTGCAGGGAGGATCTACATTCCATGGCTGCGCACCTTCGCGTCTACCCTGAATCGCTCCAACTCAACGTCAGTCCCGCTCAGGATCCGTCGATCCGCGTCAGTCTACGCGATCTCTTACCGCTCCTGGCGACCGCCAAACGAAACAACTACCTTTGGCTCCAAGATTTCCTCGACGACGAGGTTCAAATCACGTCCGACCTCTACGAGGTCATCACCGCGTTCAATTACGTCCGTCCGTCGGCGTAGTCGACTCTGAAAAGCCCAGCGGGCGAGGTACTCCGAGCCCCTGGGTTTCATCGGCTGCAACTCACATCCCAGGGGTTCGGAGTACCTCACCCACTGGGCTTTTGCGTCGATTATTGCTTCGCCTGCACGATGACGATCCAGCCCGTATCGCGCGCGTCGTCGCGGTTCACAAAGATCGGCTCGAATGCCGCGGTCCAGCGACCCACCCCTTTCGCGGCGTCCGGAACCGGATCGACGTACGACATCTCCATGCTTTCCGCCTGGCTTATCTTCGACGCCCCCTTCGCCACCACTTTCGCACGCAGCTTCGTCAATCGGCTCAAGAGCGCCTCGTCAATGCGGTAATTCTTGATGGTCTCCCCGTCGTCGGGCCAGTGGGGATGGTGCAAGATCAGGCCGGTCCGTTCTTTCTTGTCTTCGTCGATCCAGTCGGAGCGCGTGTCCACGAGCACGGCAATTTGATCGGCGCCCAGCGGAGTCTCCAGAGTCGCGAACGTTCCCAAGTCGACCGTCATCGCGAAGACGCCGATGACCTCGCCTGTCGCATCGCGATTCTTGCGAATCGGCACGCAGAACGCGACCTTCAACTTGTTGCTCGCCTTGCTGCGAAAGACCGTCGACCGGTACGGCTTCGTGAGCGGCTTGATCTTCTCGGTCGTGTTGGGATCGAGTTCTTTGCCCTGCCCATGAAAATAATCGCGGTAAGCGAGGTTCTTGCCAATCAGGTTTTTGTAGCGAGCGTCCGTGAGCCCCGAGATCGCGATGAGCGTGCCGTGGCGGTCGTCGATGAACCAGGCGCTGGACTTGGCTTCATTTTGATGCGTGATGTACTTGTCATTGAGCCAATCCTGAACCGGTTTCCAGTTCGCCTCGTCCGGGTTCGCATTGGCAGTTTGCACGAGTTCGATGAGTTTCGGATCGGAAGCCTCGGCCTCGAGAATGCGCCAGCGCAGGTCGATCTCGCCGGCCATCGTGCGGGCGACGAACTTGGCGGCGAAGCGGAGGCTATCCTCGCGGGCATGACGTTCGCCCTGGGCAACCCGCCCCAGCCAGATCGCGGAGACGACGGCGATCAGCAACGACGCCGCCAAGCCCGCGGCCAGCGCCAGCGCAATGCCGCGATGGCGGCGCGACCAGCGCGCCAGCTGGCTCGTTCGGCCTTCGGGGAGAACCGAGACCGGTTCGTCCGCGAGCCAATTTTCGATGTCGCTCGCCATCTCCAGCGGCCCGGCGTAACGATCTTTGGGACGCAGCGCCATCGCCTTGACGCAAATCGCCGCCAGCGCCCTGGGTACGTTCGACTGCACTTTCTCGGGAGGTTCGAATTCGCCGTTGCGTACGCGCCGGCACACTTCGTGGACGTCCTTGCCTTTGCCGGGCGCCTCGCCGGTGAGGAGCTTGTAGAGCGTGGCCCCAAGGCTGTAGACGTCCGTGGCCGGGGTGAGCTTCTCGGACGCGGTCGCCTGTTCGGGGCTCATGTACGCGGGAGTACCGATCGGCACGCCGGAAGAGTTGCCGCTCAGGCTGGGGGCTCTGAGCAGGAGCGTCTTCTCGCCGCTGGCGCGGGCTTGCTGATCGCGATCGACCGGCATGGCCAGGCCCCAGTCGACGAGTAGGGTTTCGCCGTACTTGCCGAGCATGATGTTGTCGGGCTTGATGTCGCGATGGATGATGCCGCGATTGTGGGCGTAGGCGACGGTGTAGCAGACGGTCGTAAAGCGGCTGAGAAGGCTGCGGAACTCGAGGTTGCGTTCGCCGTCGGACGAGGCTTTGCTCCGCCCGCGATGAAATTGCCCGATCGCGGCTTCGAGCGATTCCCCCTGGATGAAACGCATGACGTAGAAAGGTTGGCCGTCTTCGCGGTGACCGAGACCGTACACCGGCACGACGCCCGGATGTTCGAGCTTGCCGGTGACTTCCGCTTCGCGTACCAGTTCGGCACGCACCTCCGCCGTCTCGTCGCCGCGCTCCTTCATGAACTTGACGGCCACTTCGCGATGCAACTGGACATCGGTGGCGACGTAGACGATGCCGAGGCCCCCCTTGGCGTGCAGGCGTATGCTCTCGAAATCCGTCTGCATGAGGATCGGCGTGTCATTGCCGAGGACGTCGTCGGGCGTCTCTTCGCGGCGCGTCCGCGCGGTCTGGTCGTCGGTTTCGTACTGCTTTTCGGATCCGCTTTCGATCTTGATTTGACGCTCGAGTTCCCGGGCCAATTCCTCGTCGTCGGGGCAAAGTTCGCGCGAGGTCAGACTTCGACCGCACTCGCGCGCTTCTTTCCACCGCTCGATAAGTTCGGCCAGTTTTGCGAGCCTCGACATGGACGTCCCCTGAATTCGACCCCTGGAGTTCTCTCCCATGGTACACGGTTAACATTCAAGTTTGAAGCCCGCACTACGACGATTTCCGGAAGCTTACAGCCAGGCCTGATCGACAATTCCGTATTCGACGAGTTCGCTGGCCTGAAACCACAGGCCGATTTCAAGGGCGGCGTTCTCGGCGCTATCGCTGCCGTGGATGAGGTTGTTCTGCACGCTGATGCCGAAGTCGCCGCGAATGGTGCCGGGCGGAGCCTTGGCGCCGTCGGTGGCGCCGATCAGGTTCCGCGCCACCGCCACGGCCTCACGGCCCTCCCATACCATCGCGACGGTCGGTCCGCTGGTGAGGAACGCGAGCAGCGATTCGTAGAACGGCTTGCCGTGATGGACGGCGTAGTGCTTCTCCGCCAAACCGCGGCTTGCCTGGACCAACTTGAGGCCAACGAGACGAAGGCCCTTGCGTTCGAAGCGATCGGTGACCGGAGCGATGAGCCGGCGCTGAATGCAATCGGGTTTCAGAAGAATGAGGGTGCGCTGCATGATGTTCTCTCGTGGAAGGAATCGTTGGCGTCATGATATTGTTTTACGGAGCCGCGCCCGTTAGGAAGCGGGTCAGTAACTCTCGTGATATCTCGATTTCTCTGCGTGGGATACTGACCCGCTCCCTAACGGTCGCGGCTCCGTAAATGCTAGAACTTGAGCGGCTTCTGCCAGGCTTCCTTGAGGGCGGAGAGCGCTTGCCACACGACCCAGTCGCCTTGGGCGCCGGCGATGCGTAGCCGCGTCTCCTTCACCGTTTGGCCCAGTCGCATCGCATGGCCGCCGATCACCGCTTCGAACGCCTCCGCCTGCGCGGGCCGAACTTCGACGACCCAGCGCGTCGCCGATTCGCTAAACAAAGCCGTCATATCGGGCAACCCGAGGGCCGCGAGGCTTGTGACGTCGGCGCCGACGTTGCCCGCAAACGCCATCTCCGCGAGTGCCACGGCCAATCCGCCCTCGCTGACGTCGTGGCAACTGCGCACCAGGCCCGTCGCGATCGCCTCGTGCATCTTCGCGAAGATCGCCGGGGCAATCTTCAAATCGACGGTGGGGACGCTGCCGCCAGTTTGCCCGGTGACGGCGTGGTAGATCGAACCCGCCAGTTCGTCGCTCGTCTTGCCGACGAGAAATAGCACGTTGCCCGGCTCCTTGAGGTCCATCGACACGCAACGGCGGACGTCGGCAACTTGCCCCATGGCGCTGATGAGCAGCGTCGGCGGAATCACGATGAGCTGGTCGCCGTGGCGGAACTCGTTCTTGAGGCTGTCCTTGCCGGAGATAAAGGGCATCTGGAACGCGAGGGCGACGTCGCGGCACGCCTGAGCGGCGCGGACGAGTGAGCCGAGCACCTCGGGCCGATCGGTGTTGCCCCAGCAGAAGTTGTCGAGCAGGGCGATGCGGCGCGGGTCGGCGCCGACTGCGACCACGTTGCGGACGGCTTCGTCGATGGCCAGGCAGGCCATGCGGTAGGGGTCGAGATCGCCGAGCGAGGGACAGATGCCGTTGCCGATCGCGAGGCCGCGCCAGGAGCCGAGCACGGGCGTAATGACCGCGGCATCGCCCGGGCCGTCCCCGGTGACGCCGACGAGCGGTTTGAGGACGGACCCGCCCTGCACTTCGTGATCGTATTGGCGGATGATCCATTCTTTGCTGCAGACGTTGTAATGCCCGAGGGCAGCGAGTAAGACGTTATTCGGATCGAGGCGAGCGGGGGGCGTGAGCCCCCCGGTAGAAGATGCTGATGCAGCACTCGAATCGTCATTGGATGCTGTACCGGGGGGCTTACGCCCCCCGCTCGCCGGCGCCGGCCAAATCGCTTGACGCACCACGTCGGGTCGGCCATCGTGCAAGAAATGCATATCGAGATCGCCGACCTTTTGGCCTGCGAAGTGGAGCGTCAAACGCCCCGTCGGTTCGAACGTCCCCAAGATACACGCCTCGACGTCCTCGCCGGCGCACAGCGCGTGCAGTTCTTCCCACTTGGCGGGCGGCACCGCCAGGACCATCCGTTCCTGGGCCTCGGAGATCCAGATCTCGGTGTACGACAGGCCTTGATACTTGAGCGGCGCTTTATCCAGATCGACGCGGGCGCCGATCGTTTCGCCCATCTCGCCGACGGCGGAGCTGAAGCCCCCGGCCCCGCAATCGGTGATCGCGCTGTAGAGGCCGCGGTCACGCGCTTGAAGGATGACGTCGAGGACTTTCTTCTCGGTAATGGCGTTGCCGATCTGCACCGCTCCGCCGGAGACCTTTTCCGATTCACTGGTCAGCTCGACCGAGGAGAACGTCGCCCCGTGAATGCCGTCTCGCCCCGTACGGCCGCCGACGGCGACGATGTAATCGCCCGGCTGAGCGGCCTTGAAGCAGAGTTCGTTGGGGAGGATGCCGACGGTGCCGCAGTAGACGAGCGGGTTGCCCAGGTAGCGCGGGTCGAAGCAGACGGCGCCGTTGACGGTTGGGATGCCCATACGGTTGCCGTAATCGCGGACGCCCGAGACGACGCCCTGCATCACTTTTTTCGGATGGAGCACGCCCGCGGGGAGCGAGTCGGCCGGCGTGTTGGGCGGGGCGAAGCAGAAGACGTCGGTATTGCAGATCGGCTTGGCGCCCATGCCGGTGCCGAGCGGATCACGGATGACGCCGCCGATCCCCGTGTTCGAGCCGCCGTATGGCTCGATGGCCGAGGGATGGTTGTGCGTCTCGACTTTGAAGCAGACGCTGTACTTGTCGTCAAACGTGACGACTCCCGCGTTATCGACGAAGACGCTCACGCACCAGTCGTCCTTGCCCCACGCCTGCCGAAGTTCCTGCGTGGCGCCGAAGATGGTCTCCTTGAGGAGATTGCCGATCTGCGTGCGCGTCGTCACGCCTTTGTCATCGGTGAAGGTAAAGTCGATACGGCCCTTGAGCGTCTTGTGCGAGCAGTGTTCGGACCAGGTTTGCGCGAGCGATTCGAGTTCGATGTCGGTCGGCTCACGATTAAGGCCGCGGAAATGCGCCTGGATCGTCTGCATCTCGGCGAGGTTGAGCGAGAGTTGCCCTTCCCGGCTCAGCTTCATCAGGCCCGCATCGTCGAGATTCAGGATCGGCGCCGTGACGAGTTGGAATGCGTACTGCGAACCGAGCGTGAGATGCTCGAGCGACAACGGCCCGGCCACGACCTGCTCGATCGCTTCGTTGGCGAGCACCTTGCGAAAGAGGAGATCGCGCGTCGCTTGGGCGGGGGCCTTGAGGGCGTAGTAGCGGCGAAAGGTGCGGACGGAATCGAGTCCGATGCCGAGATCGCGGGCCGCCCCTTGCACGCTCTGGGCGACGGGATCCATCACCCCTGGCTTCAGTAGCACCGTGGCAAACGCCGTGCAATCTTCGAGATTTGCAAACGCGTTGAGCGGACCGACTCGGCCGTTCTCGACGAGCGGATCGAGGAGGAGTTCATTGAGCAGCCGCTCGGCGAACGGCTTCTCGAAGTCGCCCTCAACGAGGTAGCCGCGCGCGGCGCGGTCAACGCCGGGGAGCGCCTGGGGCGAAAGGAGGGCGAGTTCGTCGTTGACGCGGCGCGTCTCGGAGTCGTGGTCCTTCGGTACGATTTCGATTTCCCAGAGCATGCTCACTCCAAGATCAGCCACAGAGGTCACAGAGGACACAGAGAATTCCCAATGCCTTTCCTCTGTGTTCTCTGTGATCTCTGTGGCTAATCGTCTTTAACTCCCCTTCACGACTTTCTTCGCCGTGGCCACGATGTTCTCCGTCGTGAACCCGAAACGCTTCATCAGCGCCTGGTACGGAGCCGAGGCTCCAAACGTCGTCATGCCGATGCTGGCGCCCTTCCAGCCGACGTACTTCTCCCAGCCGTGGACCGTGCCCATCTCGACCGAGACGCGCGCGGTCACGCTGGGCGGCAACACCTCTTCGCGGTACGCTTGCGGCTGCTGCTCGAAAATCTCCGTGCACGGCATGCTGACGACGCGGGCCTTAATGCCGTCCTTCGCCAGCGTGTCCTGAGCTTCGAGGCACAGGTAGACTTCGCTGCCGGTGGCGATGAGGATGACGTCGGGCTTGCCGCCGGGAGCGTCGGAGAGGATGTACGCGCCTTTCGCCAGACCGCTGGCGGGGGCGTACTTCGTGCGGTCGAGCGTCGGCAGCGCTTGGCGGGTCAGGGCGAGGGCCGACGGGTTCTTCTTGAGCTGCATGATGACCTTCCACGCCTCGACGACTTCGTTGGCATCGCAGGGCCGGATCAGGATGAAGTTCGGGATCATCCGCAGCGAACCGAGCTGCTCGATCGGCTGATGCGTGGGCCCGTCCTCGCCAACGCCGATCGAGTCGTGCGTGAAGACGTGGATGGTCGGAATCTCGGCAAGGGCGCTGAGGCGGATCGACGGTCGGCCGTAATCGCTGAAGATGGCGAACCCGGCGCCGAAGGGGCGGACCTTCATCATCGCCATGCCGTTGAGGGCCGCGGCCATGCCGTGTTCGCGCACGCCGTAGTGAAAATTGCGGCCCCCCGGCGTGGCGGCTTGCTGTTCCCCGGCGCCTTCGAATGTCAGCTTCGTCTTCGTCGACGGCGCGAGATCCGCGGAGCCGCCGATCAGCCAGGGAACGTTCTTGGCGAGCACGTTAAGAACCTTGCCCGAGGAATCGCGCGTCGCCAGGCCCTTCGCGTCGGCGGGGAACGTCGGCAGATCCTTGTCCCAGCCGGCGGGGAGTTCGCGGCGCTGCATCCGCAGGATCTGGTCCGCGAGGTCGGGATACTTCGTCTGGTACTCCTTGAACTTCGCGAACCAGGCGTCGCGCAGCTTCTTGCCCCGTAAACCGATGCCCTGACGGAAATGTTCGTAGACGCCCGGCGGTACGAAAAATTTCGCATCCTCGGGCCAGCCGTAGGCTTTCTTCGTCAGACGAATTTCCTCGTCGCCGAGCGGTTCGCCGTGGGCGCCGTGGGTGTTCGCCTTGTTGGGAGCGCCCCAACCGATGACGCTGGTGACAATGATGAGCGTGGGGCGATCGGTCGTCGCCTTGGCCTTTTCATACGCCTGGGCGAGGGCAGCGAGATCGTTGGCATCGGCGACTTTGATAACCTCCCAGCCGTAACCTTCGAAGCGTTTGGCGGTGTCGTCGGAGAATGCGAGCGACGTTTTGCCTTCGATGGTGATGTGGTTGCTATCGTAGATCCAGCAGAGGTTGCCGAGCTTGAGATGCCCGGCGAGCGAGGCGGCTTCGTGCGAGATCCCTTCCATCATGCAGCCGTCGCCGCACAGGCTGTAGACGTGGAAGTCGTACAGGTCCTCGAAGCCAGGCTTGTTGTACGTGGCCGCCAGCCAGCGGCCCGCGATGGCCATGCCGACGCTGTTCCCTAAGCCCTGGCCGAGCGGGCCGGTCGTCGTTTCGACGCCCGAGGTGTGGCGATATTCGGGATGCCCGGGGGTCTTGCTGTCCAGTTGGCGGAACTTCTTGATCTCGTCGAGCGACACCGCGGGTTCGTCGAGGATCTCATACGTCTTGGTAACTTGCTTGACGCCGGTGAGATGCAGGACAGAATACAGGAGCATGCTGGCATGGCCGACGGAGAGGACGAAGCGATCGCGGTTGGGCCAGGTGGGGTCCGACGGATCGTAGCGCAGCACGTCGTTCCACAAGGCGTAGGCGACGGGGGCCAGAGCCATCGGCGTGCCGGGGTGGCCGGAGTTGGCGGCCTGGACGGCGTCCATGGAGAGCGTGCGAATCGTGTTGATGCTGGTCGTTACGAGAGGATCCTGAGCCATGGCGTGCGTTCTCCGCGTCGTTTATATCCTTACGGATCAGCGTATGAAGCGGCCCACGCTTTGCTCAGAGGGAATTTTCGGTTAGAATTCTCCGCCTCACGCGTTTCTATTTTGCGAAAAGTCAAATGGTAGGGATGCAGACGAGGTAAGCCCTTCGCGATTGCGGGTTCCGTGAAACCACCCATCGATCGGAACTTCCCAGCGCGAAGGGCCCACCGCGACTGATCACCAAGTGACTTCCCTTCTCCCGGAGGCCTCCATGCGGTCTAACTTCACTCGGCGAGAATGCGTCCTGTCCCTCGCGGGACTTTCCCTCTCCGGCTTCCTCCCGGAACTCGCCCGCGCGTCCTCCCACGATCCTGCACGCAAGCGGTCCTGCATCCTCCTCTGGATGAACGGGGGCCCCAGCCAAACCGATACCTTCGATCTCAAGCCCGGCCACGCCAACGGCGGACCCTTCCGCGACATCGCCACCCGCTCCCCCGGCCTACGCATCAGCGAACATCTGCCGATGCTCGCCCAGGAATCCGAAAACCTTGCCGTCATCCGCTCCATGAGCACCCGCGAAGGCGACCACACCCGCGGCACCTACTACCTGCGCACGGGCTACATGCCCCAGGGGCCCATCCAGTATCCCACGCTCGGCTCCCTCGTCGCCAAGGAACTCTCCGATCCGCAGTCGGCTCTCCCCGATTTCGTCAGCATCGCCCCCTACCGCGCCTTCAGCCCACAGGCCTACACGTCCGGCTTCCTCGGCCCGCAGTTCGCGCCGCTCATCGTCGGCGAATCGAACCAATTTAACAACTTCGGCCAACCGAACAACCCAGCCAACTACGCCGAAGCCCTACGCGTCCCCGACTTGCTGATGCCCGCCAACCTCGCGGAAAATCAGCTCGAATCGCGCGTGAGCTTGCTGGGCGACCTGCAACGCGACTTCGTCGCCCGTCACCCGCAAGAGACCGCCCGCGGCCATCAGACGACGTACGACCGCGCGGTCCGCCTGATGCGCGATACCGGCCGGGCCGCGTTCGATCTCGACGCTGAATCCTCCGCACTCCGCGATCGCTATGGCCGCAATCTGTTCGCTCAGGGCTGTCTATTAGCCCGCCGACTCGTCGAGCGCGGCGTGCCATTCGTCGAAGTGACGCTGGGCAATATCGCCAACAACTTTCTCGGCTGGGACACGCACAACGACAATTTCAACCAGGTCCGACGGCTCAGCGAAGTCCTCGACCCCGCCTGGGCGACGCTGATGCGCGACCTGCGCGATCGGGGTTTGCTCGAAACGACGACGATTGTGTGGATGGGAGAGTTCGGCCGCACGCCGAGGATTACCAACGGCACGGGCCGGGAACATTATCCGACCGCCTGGACGACGGTGCTCGCCGGCGGCGGCATCCGCGGCGGCCAGGCGTTCGGCGCCACCAGTCCCGACGGCATGACGGTCGAAGGCCCGCGCAGCGTCAGCGTCCCCGATTTCCTGGCGACGCTGCAGATGGCGTTGGGATTGGATCCGACGAAGCAGAACATGTCCAACGTGGGCCGACCGATCCGCCTCGCCGACCATGGGGCGCAGCCGATCACGCAGATTTTGGCGTAAGCAGCCGATTCGTTTCGATCATTTGCAGAAGTAGCCGATGGATTCGTTGAGCGCTCGCGGCGTGCTGCGAACGCTCAACGAATGCAATCACGCCAACTCGCCGCGCAGTCCCAATAATCCCTCGCTGCCGACGTGCATCGTCTCTTCGCCGATCTGGAGGTGAAAGAGATCGTCGAGCGGTTGATAGCTTAGAAACTGCACGACGGCGCCCGGGACCAGCCCTTGCGATTGCCAGCGCCGCAAGCGTTCGGGATTATCGTCCTGCGCCTCGCGGATGAGCACGCTTTGGCCCGCCCGGAACTGGTTCAGCGTCAGCAGATCGCGCGTGGCGAGCACCCCGAGTGCCGTCGGGATCGGATGTCCGTGCGGATCCTCAAGCGGTTCTCCCAGGTGCCGCGCGAGCGCCGCTTCCAACCGCGGCGAAATGGCGTGCTCCAGCGCGTCGGCCTCGGCGTCCACCTCGCTCCAGTCGAGACCCAAAACCTTCGTCAGAAAAAGTTCCACGAGTCGGTGTCGGCGAATGACGCGCCGCGCCTGGGCAATTCCCTCCGGACTCAACTGCGCGCCTCGACGAACTTCGTACTGAATCAACCCCTGCTCCGCCAGACGTTTGAGCATGCCGGTGACGGAGGGGCCGCGCACGCGCATCTTGGCGGCGATCTCGACGGGCGACACCGTGCGCTCAGCGCCCCCCAGACTGTGGATCGTCTTCAGATAATCCTGCACGGCTGAGGTGACTTCGGCAGTCATACAGTTGCAGGGGTTGGGGGCGCATGGATTGGGAAGTGGAGAGTGGTGAGAGCCGGATTTGAACCGGCGACCTAAGCCTTTTCAGGGCTCCGCTCTACCAGCTGAGCTATCTCACCCGAAACCTTTTTGTATGACCGAGAAGAAGGACGTCAAGAAGCGAAAACGGGTTCGCAGACGATATATAATGAAGTCCATGAGCCGAATCTTAGCCATCGATCCGGGCGAGGTCCGCTGGGGCCTGGCCATTTGCGACGTCACCCGCATGCTCGCCTCGCCGCTGGAGACCTACACGCGCAAGGGGTCCGCTCGCGATGCAGCTTATCTGCGCAAAGTAGTCGCCGACGAGGACGTGAAGTCGATCGTCATCGGTTTGCCGATGCACACGGACGGCCGCGAAGGCGTGCAGGCGGAGAAGGCTCGCGCGTTCGGCGCCCAGGTTGCGGAATGGACCGGACTACCGATTGCGTTTTACGACGAGCGTTTTACCACGCGCATCGCCGAGCGCGAACTGTGGAACGCGGGGCTTTCGCACAAACGCCGGAAGGAGAGGCGCGACCGCGTCGCCGCTCAGATGATGTTGCAAGCGTACCTCGAAGCGGGCTGCCCCGATGGCTGACGTGATCGTGGTCGGCGCCAGCGTCCGCGCCCTGGCCGCATCGATGCTGCGCGAGGGGCGCGAACCGTGGTGCATCGATTTGTTCGCCGACGTCGACCTCGCCCGCCGCTGTCTCGTCAAGACGATCTCGCTCGAGGACTATCCGCAAGGTCTGCCGGCGCTGTTCGACGACGCCCCGAACGTACCGTGGAGGTTCACCGGCGGGCTCGAAAATTATCCCGAGATTCTCGAGCAAATCCCGCGTCCGCTGCTCGGTCCGTCGGTGGCCGACATCCGTCGCGTGCGGGATCCGTTCTATCTCGCGGAGTTGGCAGCGCGGCATCATCTGCCGTTCCCGCGCACCTCGCACATGCCCGATCTCGACGTGCCGATGTTCGTGAAAGCGTATCGTTCCGCAGGGGGGCTCGGCGTCCGGCTCTGGACGGCGGGATCCGAGTTCGATCCGCAGCGCGTCTACTTTCAAGAGCGTCTGAATGGCGTCGTCGGCTCGGCCCTATTCCGCGGCCAAGAACTGCTCGGCGTCAGCGAACAACTCGTGACGCCCCACTTCGCCTACGCAGGAAACGTCACGCCGCTTTCCGTGACCGCGGACGTGCTCGAAACGCTCCGCGTCTGGAGCAGAAGTCTGAACCTCCCCGACTTGTTCGGCATCGACTTCATCCTGTGCGATCGCCAGGCGTTCCTCCTCGAGGTCAATCCGCGCTACGCCGCCTCATATGAAGTGATCGAACGCCATCGCGCCGACGGGCGAATTCACGGCAAAGCCATCGTCTACGCTCCCGCGGACTTCCCATTTCCCGCGCAAGGTCCCTGGCTCGAAGCACTTGAGCGTCCGCTCGAGAGTTTGCAAGTCCCGTACGCCGACATCCCTGCCCGCGACACCCCGGTGTCGCGCGGTCAACCAATTCTTACCGTGTTCGCCGAGGACGATTGTGCCAGGGTGCTGCGAGCGAAGTCGGCCGAGGTGCTGCGTGCCTGCGGATTTTCCGGGATTAGCTTGAGCGGCCCCCTTGAGCCGGTATGATAGCGATGTTTCGTGCCCTGCATCCCCCGACGTTGAAAGGAACCCGCGTGGCCCAACCCACTCTGAACGAGCGCGCCAGCCGGCTCGCCGACTTCATGGCCAATAGCGCCGCCAGCCTCCGCATCCAGGTAACGACGACGCCCAGCGGCGCCAAACTCCTCGACTGCGGCATCAAAGCCCCCGGCGGCATCCAGGCGGGCCTCGCCCTGGCGCGCGTCTGCCTCGCCGGCCAGGCGGAAGTTTCGATCGTCCCCGGCGATACTCTCGGCTTACCGTTGGTCGTCGTCTCGAGCGACGCCCCGATCCTCGCTTGCATGGCGTCGCAGTACGCTGGCTGGCAGGTCGCGGTCGATAAGTATTTCGCCATGGGTTCGGGCCCCTTCCGCGCCGCCTACGGCCAGGAGGAGATCTACGACAAAATCCCTGGACGAGAGACGTCGCCCGTCGCGGTCGGCTGCCTCGAGACGCGCAAACTCCCCGACGACGCCGTCGTCGCGCATTTAGCGGAGGCCCTGAAAATTCCGCCGAACAAGATCACGTTGCTCGCCGCCCCCGCCGCCAGCCAGGCGGGCAATGTCCAGGTGGTGGCCCGCGCGGTTGAAACCGCGCTGCACAAGCTGCATCAGCTCGACTTCGACTTGAACCAGGTCGTCTCCGCGTTCGGCTCCGCTCCGTTGCCGCCCGTCGCCAACAGCGAACTGATCGCGATCGGCCGAACCAACGACGCCATCCTCTACGGCGCCCGCGTGCAGTTATGGGTGCAATCGCAGGACGACCTCATCGCGGAAGTGGGCCCGAAGGTTCCCTCGAGCGGCAGCGCCGACTTCGGCGAGCCGTTCGCCGAGATCTTCAAGCGTTACAACCAGAAGTTTTACGAGATCGACCCGATGCTCTTCAGCCCCGCGGAGATCGTCATCAACAACCTGAGTACGGGCCGCTGCTTCCGCTTCGGCGGGCTAAAGCCGGAGGTGCTGCGCGCATCGTTCTTCGGGGAGTGAGCACGTCGCACGATGAGCGAACGCTCGTAAAGTCGCTGCTTTGAAAGCTTTCGAAGGCCGAACGCGCTTCAAATTCGGAACTGTTGCGTGCGTTGCACAAAGTCCGACCTTCGAATCAGCAGCGACCGCCAGGCAGCGGTTTTACGTGCCAGGGAACTTCATGCCGCGCCCTGGCTGGCGGTCGCGGCTCCTTGACGAATGCAAACGAGGGATCTCCATGGCTCGCAAAGCGTCCGTTCCGCCGAGGGTCACGTTCTGGGGCGCCGCCCATACCGTGACGGGGTCGATGCATTTGGTCGAGACGCGCGGCATGAAGGTGCTCCTGGACTGCGGCATCTTTCAGGGACGACGGGCCGAGGCGTATCAACGCAACCGCACATTTCCGTTCACGCCGAGCGAGATCGACGCCGTCATTCTCAGTCACGGGCACATCGATCACATCGGCAACTTGCCGCACCTGGTGCGAATGGGTTTCAGCGGACCGATCTACTGCACCCCGGCGACGCGCGATCTGCTCGCGGTGATGCTCGAAGACGCGGCTCATATCCAGGAGGAAGATGCCCACTTCCTCAATCACAAACGCCCCCCGGGGACGCCGAAGATCGAGCCCCTCTTCGCCTTTCGCGACGTGGTGCGAACACTGAAACAAGTGCAGACGGCGCCGTACCACCGCCCCGTGGCCATCGACCGCAAGCTGACGTTTCGCTTTCTGGACGCGGGACATCTCCTCGGCTCGGCAATGATCCACTTGACCCTCGCCGGCGCCGAGCGCGACGTCACAGTCACCTTCACCGGCGACCTCGGACGTAAGGGGACTCCGATCCTGCGCGACCCGGAACCGATTCCGCCTGCCGACCTCCTTATCTGCGAAAGTACCTACGGCGGGCGCGTGCATCCTCCCATCGAAGAATTGGCCGACGATCTCGTTGCCGTCATCCAGCGCACCTTCGAGCGCGGCGGCAAAGTCTTCTTCCCCGCCTTCAGCCTGGGACGCACGCAGAACGTCGTCTATTTCCTGCACAAGGTCATCGCCGAGGGGAAGCTGCCGACGATTCCGATCTTCGTCGACAGCCCGCTCGCGGTGGCGGCGACGGAAGTCTTCAGGCTGCACCCGGAGTGCTTCGACGAGGAGACCGCCCTGGTGCTGAGCCGCGATCCCGATCTCTTCGGCCGAAAGCTCGTGCGCTACACGCGTTCCGTGCAGGAGAGCAAGGAACTTAACATGCGCAAGGAGCCATGCGTGGTGATCGCGGCCAGCGGTATGTGCGAAATGGGACGGATCGTACATCATCTCAAGTACAACATCAGCGACGCCCGTAACACCGTCGCGATCATCGGCTATCAGGCGCCCGATACGCTCGGCAGGCGGCTCGTCGAACGTCGGCCCGAGGTGCGGATTCACGACCAGTTCATCCCGCTCCGGGCCGAGGTCGTGGTCATGAACGGCTTCTCGAGCCATGCCGACAGCGCCGACTTTCGCGCGGCCCTGGCTCCGCTCGCAGGGCAGTTCAAGAAGACGCGGCTCGTGCACGGCGAAGCGGATCAAGCGCTGGCCCTCAAAGCCACGCTCGAATCGCTTGGGTTTGCCGATGTCGCGTATCCCGAGCGGGGCGACAGCGTGGTGATTGAGTGACCATCAATCAATTCCGACGCCCAAGATCTCACGGAGCCCGAGCGTCTCCTTCACCTCCGCGAAACTCATCATCTCCACGCCCCGATCGACCCGGCCCATCGCCAGCAGCGCTCGAACAAGCTTCTGCACCGCGGCCCCGGCGGCGAGCAACGTCTCGATCGGACACACTGCGATCTTGAAGCCGAGGTCGCCGAGTTCCTGGGCCGAAAGTATCGGCGTGGCGCCGCCGGTTAGCATGTTCGCCAGATGCAGGCCGGGCGCCTCGCGCGGGATGCGGCGCAATTCCTCGACGCTCTGCGGCGCCTCGATGAAACAGACGTCCGCGCCGACCTCGGCGTACGCCCGCGCACGCGCCAGGGCGCCCTCAATCCCTTCGCTGGCGCGGGCATCGGTGCGTGCGAACAACACGAAGTCCGGATCGCGCCGGGCGTGCAGCGCAGCTTTGAGTTTCCGCACCATGTCGGCGCACGGGATGATCTGCTTCCCTTCGAAGTGGCCGCAGCGCTTGGGATGCACTTGATCTTCGAGCAACATGCCCGCGGCGCCGGCGCGTTCGAATTCCTGCACGGTGCGGACGACATTGTGGAGATCGCCGTGGCCGGTGTCGCCGTCGGCGACGATGGGGATGTTGACGCGACTGGCCATGCGCCGGACTGCGTCGGCCATCTCGGTGAGCGTCACCAGACCGACGTCGGGGAGGCCGAAGAGACTGGCCGCTGCGCCGAACCCGCCGAGGAAGAGCACTTCCAAACCGGCTTGTTCGCAGAGCCTGGCGGTGAAGACGTCGTGGACGCCGAGGCTGGGAAGGACGCCGGGTCGGTAGAGGAGGTCGCGGAGTCGTCGGGGCATCGTCATACGGATCTCTGGGTAAACGAAAAGGCGGAGAGGAACGCATCCCTCTCCGCCTTCGCTTGGAAAAGCGAGTTTACTTCTGAATGTACCCGGTCGACCCGCCGGAGGACGTCATGGGGAGCGACATGCGGTAGACGCCGACCGAGGCGTGTCCGACCCGGCTACCCGCGTAAGTGGGCGCCGGCGCGGCCGTCGGCGTCGCTTGCTCACCGTACGCCTGGAACTGGTAGGCGGACTTGGGCTGTTGGTTTACCAGCAAGGTCGTACCGCCGGGAGCGGGCGAATTCTTCACCGGATTGGGAACGATTCCCGGATCGCCGTTGTACGGGAACGTCTGCTGCGGCTCCTGCGGGTTGGGAGCGGAATACGTGCTGGGAGAGTAATCGAGCGTTTGGCTCGGCGCCTGCTCGGCGACCTGATAGGAGCAGGGCGAGTAATAGTAGGAGTACGAGTAGGGCGACGTGTAATAGTACGGCGTCGAGTACGCGTAGGAGTAGTACGGCCGAAAGCTGTTGTAGTAGCCGCCGCCGAAATAGCTGCCGCGATACCCGCCCCATCCGCCGTAATAGTTACTGCCCCATCCACCGCGGTACCCGCCCCATCCGCCGTAATAGTTACTGCCCCATCCGCCGCGATATCCGCCGCCGTAAAAGCCGCCGCGATATCCGCCGTAACCGCCGCGATATCCGCCGTAACCGCCGCGATACCCGCCGCCGTAGAAGCCGTAGCCTCGACGCACGAGCACGGTATCCGCGTCGTCTTCAGCGGTGCCGTTCAAGCGGAAGGTGTCCTGTGCGGACGCAACTCCCTGAGCGCTCAGGGTCACAAGACCCGCCGCCAGGAAGCGAAACAAATACTTCGACATCAGCATGCCCTCCAAAAAAGACTCTTCCCCCGAGATCCCCAGAAACGACCGCTGGCATGCAGTCTTTTCTCATTTTACCCGACCGGCAAAGCTTGTCACCTCGAAAATATGCACAATGCAGAGGTTTTGGACTCGGCCTGGCGTTCCGCATAAGATGAACGGGAGCGGGCACTCCACGGACTTTGACGAAAGAAGCGTATGCTGGTCGAATTTTACGGCTTGGAATGGGAAACGCCGAAAGTGACGTTTTACCTCTGGTCTCCCTGGCGTGCATCGGCATTGGAGCATCGTCTCTTCGATAGCATCGTGCAGATCGCGAACGTGCACATCGAGAAGGACGTCGACGAAGTCCGCGTGCATCTGATGGACGTGAAGGTTTGGAAGGAAGCGAACAAGAGCCTGCAGCGCGTGCTCAAGGGTTGGCAGGAAGAGGCCGACCCGGGGCGCGAACGCCGGGCGTGGCGCTGGCTGCTCGAAGGGGATTGCGACGCCCATGGCTTTGACGCCAGCGGCGAAGCGTTGTCGCTGTGGGGATTCTTGCAGCTAGGTCTGGAGCAAGGGGCCAGTTTCGAGGAAGCCGATCGCGTCGAGAACGTCGATCTGCACGCCTTCGGCCTGCGCGTCTGGCCCAAGAAAGCGAAATGACCGCACCTCCCACCTGGCGTTTGGTGCTGTTCATGGCTCTGCCAGTGATGGCGCAGAACAGCCTGAGCCTGATCATCACGCTTTCCGACGGCATCCTGGGCGGGATGCTCAGCGAAGATCCGAACCTACAGGCGGCGCAGACGCAAGCGCACTACCTGCAATGGTCGATCGGTTCATACCTCACGCTGGCCACGGTGGGGGCGACGGCGCTGGTGGCGCGAGCCGTCGGCGCCGGGGACATGGGCCTTGCCAATCGCGCCACGCATCAATCGCTGCTCCTCGCCGTCCTGTGCAGCCTTCTCCCCGCGACGTTCGCAGCGTGCGGCGGCTTTCGGGTTCTACTTACGGCACTTAATCTAAGCGGCGAAGCCGTCGATCTGGCAGTCGAATATCTCAACGTGATGGCGTACTTGCTGGTATTCAACGCGGTGGAGGCGACGGGGATCGCATGTCTGATCGGCGCGGCCGACACGCGCACCGGTTTTTGGGTCATGGTCGGCGTCGTCCTCTTCAATCTGCCGCTCGTGTGGGGCCTGGCGTTCGGCGCGGGACCGATTCCTGCGCTCGGGTTCGTCGGCATCTCGCTTGGCACCTCGCTCGCACACGCCATCGGCGCCGCCGTCGTGACGCTGCTGCTCCTTCGTGGCCGATTCGGACTTCGACTCGACCCTCGGCTGTTGGTTCCCGACCTTGCGATCATTCGCCGACTGTTGCGCGTGAGCGTCCCCGCCGCGCTGGATGCCCTTTCCGTCGTCGCCGGACAGCTGTGGTTCCTGTCGATCGTCAATCACCTGGGAAACGTCGCTATCAGCGCGCACGGCATCTCGCTGCGCTGGGAAGCGCTCGGCTATCTTTCGGGCGCCGCGTTCGGTACGGCGGCGAGTTCGCTGGTCGGTCAAAATCTGGGCGCCCTGAAACCCGCGCAGGCGGAACGAGCCGGCTGGCTCGCCTTCTACCTGGGGTGCGCCGCGATGACCTTCATGGGCGTGGTCTTCTTCGTCTTGTCGCCCGAGATGTTTCTGATTTCGACGAGGGACTCCGCGATCGTCGAGGCGGGCGTGCCGGTGCTGCGGGTGATTTCGTTCGCGATGCCCCCGTTGGCCGCGACGATCATCTTCACCTCGGCCCTGCGCGGCGCCGGCGACACGCGCGTACCGGTCCTTTTCACCTGGACCGGGTTTTTCTTGATCCGCATTCCGCTCGCCTATTTCCTCGCCTGGGACGCGCTCGACCTCGGTCCGCTCGGCAAGGTGCAGTGTCTCGGGCTCGGCTTGTACGGCTGTTGGCTGGCGATGGTGACGGACCTGTTCATGCGGGGAATCTTCTTCTTCGGCCGATTCTGGCGCGGCAAGTGGAAGTCGCAGAGGGTCTAAAGAAAAACCCCGCTGAACTTCTCGTGAGAGTCGCTCAACGGGGCCGGAACAGAGAAGAGGCCGACTGACAAGTCAGATCGTAACCGAGGTTTGCGCCCGGTCAAGAGAAAAAGATAAATAATGTCCGGAAAGCCCAGGGATGGCGATCCCTGGGAACGTGCCAGGAATCAGCATCCAATCGACACGACGCGGGCGTTTCCCCAGGGATCGCCATCCCTGGGCTTTCTCACGGCGGTCGTATCGATTCTGAGGATCGCTCGGTGATTCGTCGCGGTATTGTTCCGGACTGGCGGCGAGTTCGCATCGGTCCCGCATCCGTTCCTGCCGATGAGACACAAACCCCTAGCCTTCACTCTGGGAGTCGTCCTCATGGCTTTCTTCTACCTCATGCCCTCGCGCTCGACGGTGGGCGAGCGTTTCGCGGTTCTCTTGCACGAATGGTTCCCCGGCCAGGCCTGGGATCTGCAACATCCGGCCGAACTCGCCGAGCGTTTGGCGGAAGGCGTCCAGAAACGCGACGACACGTTTGTCGTTTTCCAGGAAGACCTGGCCGACGATCTGCCGATCGAACGCGTGCTGCAGCGCGATTTCGGCGCCGACGTCGGCGACGACGTCATCGACGTGCGGTTGGGATCCCATCTGCTGGACACGCAAAGTCACCACTGGCGCATCGGCCTGCGCCGGGCCGCGTGAATTTTGTACAATCCCCCCTGGAACCTCGCTTCCCCTTCCAGGTCGATTCATCATGCAAGATTTCGAGAAACTGGGCGTCTTCTACCTGGGCCGAAAATACGATCTGGGACGTAAGAAAGAACTCGACGATCTTATCCTCTACGACTCCAAGGATCTCGTTACCCACGCGGTCTGCGTCGGCATGACCGGCTCCGGCAAGACGGGCCTTTGCCTCACGCTGCTCGAAGAGGCGGCTATCGATGGCATCCCCGCGCTCGTCATCGATCCCAAGGGGGACATCGCCAATCTGCTGCTGATGTTTCCGAATCTCAAAGGCGAAGACTTCGAGCCCTGGGTCAACACCGACGACGCGCGCAAGAAGGGCGTCCCGGTCAAGGAATTCGCGGCCCAACAAGCGGAGACCTGGAAGAAAGGTCTCGCCGACTGGGGTCAGGACGGCGCTCGTATCCAGAGGCTCAAAGACTCCGCGGACATGGTCGTCTACACGCCCGGCAGCAACGCCGGCATCCCGGTCTCGATCCTGCAATCGTTCGATGCTCCCCCGGAGAACCTACGAAACGATACCGAACTGCTGCGCGAACGGATCAACACCACCGCGACCAGCCTGCTGAACCTCATCGACATCGAAGCCGACCCGATCCAGAGCAAGGAGCACATCCTGCTCTCGACGATTTTGAACGCGTCGTGGAAGGCGGGGAAGAACGTCGATCTCTCGAGCCTCATCACGCAGATTCAACATCCGCCGGCGACTCGCATCGGGGTGCTCGATCTGGAAACGTTCTTCCCGGCCAAGGAACGTTTCGCGCTCTCGATGCAGTTCAATAACCTGCTTGCCTCGCCCAGTTTCGAAGCGTGGATGGAGGGCGTGCCGCTCGACATTCAATCGATGCTTTACACGAAAGAGGGGAAGCCGAGGATCGCGATTTTCTCCATCGCGCACCTGGGGGACACCGAGCGAATGTTTTTCGTGTCGCTCATGTTCAACCAGATGCTCGGCTGGATGCGGCAACAGTCTGGTACGACGAGTCTGCGGGCGCTGCTCTACATGGACGAGATTTTCGGGTACTTCCCGCCGGTGAAGAATCCGCCGTCGAAAACGCCGATGCTGACGATGCTGAAGCAGGCGCGGGCGTTCGGCATCGGCCTGGTGCTGGCGACGCAGAATCCGGTCGACATCGACTACAAGGGATTATCGAACTGCGGCACCTGGTTCATCGGTCGGCTGCAGACGGAGCGCGACAAGATGCGCGTGCTCGACGGTCTGGAGGGCGCCGCGTCTTCGGTCGGCAGCACCTTCAGTCGGCAGGAGATGGAGCAGACGATCGCCGGGCTCGGCAACCGCGTCTTCCTGATGCACAACGTCCACGACGAAACCCCGGTGATTTTCATCACGCGCTGGGTGCTGTGTTACCTGCGCGGGCCCTTGGTTCGCAAGCAGATCGAGACGCTGATGGCGCCGCGTCGCCTCGAGTTTTCCGCGGGGGCGGTCGGCAAGGGAGCGCGGGCGAACGTCGTGGCCCACGACGAGGACGGCGAGCATTCGGATCAACGAGCCGTACTGCCTCCGGAGGTCGCGCAGTTCTTCGTGCCGATCCGCAGCCAAACTTCGGGGGCGCAACTTCTGTATCGACCCATGCTGCTGGCCTGCGGGCAGATTTACTACAGCGACGCCAAGTCGGACATCGATCTGACCAAAGAAATCAATTACCTCGCCGAGATCACGGATGACGCGGTCGCGGTCAACTGGCCCGACGCCGAGGCGGTCGAACTCTGCGACACCGACCTCGAGAAGCGACCCGCGGCGGAGGCGTGTTTGTATGCGCCGCTGCCGCGTGAGGCGGCCAAGCCCAAGAGTTATGACACGTGGAAAAAGGGCTTCGCCGACTTCGTCTACCGCAACGAGAAGATCGCCATCTTCAAGAGCCCGACGCTCAAAGAAATCTCGAAGCCGAACGAGACGCAGCAAGCGTTTCGCCTGCGTCTGCAACAACTCGCCCGGGAGGAACGCGACCAGGCCGCCGAGCAGCTCAGACAGAAGTTCGCACCCAAATTCACTGCCCTTGACGAGCGGATCCGCAAGGCAATGCAGGCGGTTGAGGCGAAGAAGGAGAGCGCCAAGCAGGGCAAGATTTCAGCGTTCCTGTCGTTCGCCGGCACCGTGCTGGGGGCCTTCATTGGCCGCAAGGCGATCACCGCGACGACGATCGGCAAGGCGTCGACGGCAGTTAAAGGCGCCGCCAAGACGATGAAGGATTCGCAGAGCGTCGCCGGGGCCGAGGAGAACGTCGAGGCGCTGGCGAAGTTGAAGACGACGCTGGAGGAAGACTTTCAGAAGGCGCTCAAGGGACTGGAGTCCGACTTCGACCCGGCCAAGGAAACGTTCGACGAGGTGGTGATTCGCCCCAAGAAAACGAACATCACGGTGCGCGTGCTCGCCCTGGCGTGGTTGCCGTGCTGGAAGGATCAGGGAGGCAAAGTCGTCTCCGCGTGGGAATAGAGGCTATTGATGGTGACCAAGGAGTTTCTGGAGATCCTGCGCTGCCCGCTCAACCCGAGTCGGGTTCGGCTCGACTTGCGCGAGCATTACCTCGAATGCCAGCAGTGCGCCGTGCGTTTTCCCATCAAGGACGGCTTCCCGATTCTCGTGATGGAAGAGGCGGAACTCCCCAGCGGCTGCGAAAGCGTCAGTTCCCTGCCGTGCCAGAAACCAGCGAGTCCTTGACCGAGGACACGCCTTCGGTCGTCTCTGCGAGCGCGACGGCGCGTTGGCGGAGCACGTCGTCTGCTACCTGCCCTTTAAGTTCGATATCGCTGCCGCTGACGTGAACTTCGAGGTTCGATGCGGCGAGATGTCTGTCCCAGCGCAGCCGCTGCGCGACCTTGTCGTGCAGGGTGTTGAGGGCCGGGAGATGGACGTCGTACTTTTCGCGTAGATGCTGCGAATGCCCCTGCGAGATGCCGACGAGTTTTTGGCCGATACGTCCCAGGGCGTCGGTGTCCTGGCGGTTACAACCGACGGCGACCAGTGGGAGAATCCAGAGAAGCTTGGCGTGCATGGTTCCCTCCTTGGAAAGGAGGATCATACCCGAAAGCGCCGCGCAGGCACAACGCACGTTGCGAAAGCCCAGGGATGGCGATCCCTGGGGAAGTGCCCGAAAACGTGATCCATTTTTTCGGCGTTTTCCCAGGGATCGCCATCCCTGGGCTTTCGCGGACAATTCTTTCAGTTTTCAGTTGTAAACCCACATGAGCCCGGATAACGTACCAGCGAATCCTTATTCGCGGAGTCACTTTTAGAAAGGTCGGTGCGTATGGAAGGTGCGGTCGTTTTGTGCATGATGGTGTTTATTTTGGCGCTGGTGCTTCCCACGATTATCGGCATGTGGAAGATTTTCACGAAGGCCGGACACCCCGGTTGGGCGGCGTTGGTGCCGATCTACAACATCATTGTGATGCTGGAAATCGCCCGGAAGCCGATTTGGTGGATCATTTTGTTCTTGATTCCCTTCGTGGGAATTGTCTTTGCAATCATCACCTGGGCGGCGATTGTGGAAAACTTCGGCAAAAGCGGCGGGTTCGTCGTGGGCCTTATCTTCTTGCCATTCATCTTCATCCCGATTTTGGGCTTCGGCGATGCGCAGTATCTTCCGAACACTGGCTATGGCCACGGCGGGTATGGTCAAGGGGGCGGCGGCTACGGACAAGGGGGCGGAGGCTACGGACAGGGGGGTCAGGGCGGGTTTCGTCCCGGTCCCGGACCGCGCCGTTAAGCGAAAGCCCAGGGATGGCTATCCCTGGGGTGCCGAATTCCCAGGGATAGCCATCCCTGGGCTTTCGTCAGATGTTAAGGCACCGTCGCCAGGCTCAACGTCTTCTCCGCCGCGGCCTTGCGGATGTCCTGCGTGATGCGCATCGAGCAAAACTTCGGGCCGCACATCGAACAGAATTTCGCGGACTTGAACACCTCTTGCGGCAACGTCTCGTCGTGCATCCGGCGGGCCGTCTCCGGATCCAGTGACAGCTCGAACTGGCGATTCCAGTCGAACTCGAAGCGGGCCTTCGACAGTTCGTCGTCGCGCTTGCGGGCGTTCTTTCGGCCCCGCGCGATGTCTCCCGCGTGGGCGGCGATCTTGTACGCGATCACGCCCTGACGCACGTCGTCCTTGTTCGGCAAACCCAGATGCTCCTTCGGCGTGACGTAACAGAGCATCGCCGCCCCGGCCTCCGCAGCAATGGCGGCGCCGATCGCGGAGGTGATGTGGTCGTACCCCGGAGCGATGTCGGTGACCAGCGGGCCCAGTACGTAGAACGGCGCGTCGTGGCACAGCTCCCGTTCCTTCTCGACATTCATCTTCACCAGGTGCATTGGAATGTGCCCCGGCCCTTCGATCATCACCTGACAGCCGTGTTCCCAGGCCTTGAGCGTGAGTTCGCCGAGCGTTTTCAGCTCTGCGAACTGGGCGTCGTCATTGGCGTCGGCGAGGCAACCGGGGCGCAGGCCGTCGCCCAGGCTGAAGGTGACGTCGTACTGCTTCATGATCTCGCAGAGTTCGTCGAAGTGCGTGTACCACGGGTTTTGCTTGTGGTGGGCGAGCATCCACCCCCCCATGAGCGAGCCGCCCCGGCTGACGATCCCAGTCACGCGCTGCGTCGTCATCGGCAGATATTCGAGCAACACGCCAGCGTGGATCGTCATGTAATCGACGCCCTGCTTGGCCTGGTGTTCCACCATGTCGAGCATCTGTTTGGGCGTGATGTCGGCGGGGTCCTTGATGTTCTGGATGATCTGGTAGATCGGCACCGTTCCGATGGGGACGGGCGAGGCGTCGAGCAGCGCCTGGCGGATGCCGTCGATGTTGCCGCCGGTCGAGAGGTCCATGACGGTGTCGGACCCCAGGTGAACTGCGGTGTGCAGTTTCTCGAGTTCGTCCTCGACCGTACCGGTGACGGCGGAGTTGCCGATGTTGGCGTTGATCTTGCACTTGGACGCGACCCCGATGCACATCGGTTCGAGCGTCTTGGCAAGGTGGTTGACGTTCGCGGGAATCACCATTCGGCCGCGCGCCACCTCGGAGCGGATCAGCTCGGCATCGAGATCTTCGCGACGGGCGACGAACTCCATTTCGGGGGTGATGATCATCTTGCGAGCCGATTCCAGTTGCGTCATGACGATGCTCCTTGAGGAATTTCCTTGAGCCAGGGATAGGCGAAGTTAAGTAGCGGAGTCCAGAACGGGAAGAGCCAATTGAGTCCCCCCAGAACGACGAGCGGGCCGAACAGGTAAATCATGAACAGGAAGAACGCAGCGACGGCGTCGTCGAACGAGAAGAAAACCGTGAGCAGCGCGACGGCCGCCGGCGGATACGCGAGGAATATGACCGGGTGAATGATCTCGGCCGGGAAGTCGAGCCACTGCGCCAGGAGGGCATCGAGGACGATGAACGCCGCGGTGAGGACGGCGAGCACGAACCCGGCGAGCCCGGCGCGCTTCCAGAGTTCGTCCGATTCCATTTGCTTGTCTTCTTCCACGCTGCCTTCATTGATGCGGTAGGCGAAGAAGAGCCAGGGGATGTTGAGCGGGTAGAGACAGGCGACGGTCGCGAACCAGGCGAGACAAGTGCGGATGACGTTGTAGAAATCCATCGTTCGCTTCCCCACGCCGGCACAACCCGGATCAGGTCCCGAGGGTATCATCTCAGCCCGCATCGGCAGGCACCCCTAGCGATGCTATGATTATACGCGGAGTCGGACGAACTTCAATGCAAGCAAGACGCCTGCGGCAAGGCCCCACCAGCGAATCGCGCCCTGGCCGAACACGATGACTGCATTGAACATCATGAACGCCATGAAGCCGTGGACCGACCAAAACAGCCATCTCGGCTGCCGAACGCCGAGCCAAAGGAGGGCGACGTCGCCGAGCCAAACGAGCGTAAAGGCGTAGTTGACGTAGAGTCCGCTGCCGGAGTCCCAGCCCGTCGTCTCGAGCGAACGCAACTTCGTGGTTTCGAACGCATGGTCATGACTCCAGCCGTGAGCAAAGTGAAACGCGGCGGCGACGTGGAGGAGATAGGCGAAGCAGCCGAGCGTCCACAGCCAGCGCCCAGCCGGCAGTACATATGCAAGGACGTACAGAAGCACGGCGATTCGCACCGTCCCACGGATGACGAGGTCGCCTGTATCCATCCCGCCTCTCCCAGGTTTCCCGGTGGGTTATTGAGAAAAATCGTCGTGGCCGATCATTTCGTTAAATCTTGTGTGTCTTTCCAGCCGAAATTAGCAGCATCCTTCCGCCGATGGGCTGCGCTGGTTTTCGGTCGGCCACGTGGAATGTTGTGGGGTGAGACGTCATGAAGGCGAAATGGCTAGCCGCACTGCTCCTGGGAACGCTGGGGACGACGTCGTGGGGTCAAAACCCCAGTCCGCCGACGGTGCAATCGATCGTCACCGCCACGCCCAATCTGCCCCCCCTCGGCCCCGTGCCGACGCCCAATGCCGATGCCAACCTCCTCCCTCCAGGCCCATCGGCCTATGTTATCGGCGATAAAGAAAAATGCTGCAACGTCTGGGGCGTCGATCCCGAGATCGGCACCGAACTCTATTTCCGCCCCGGCATCTCGCTCCCGTTCGGCGGCCAACGTCTGGGGCGAAACCTCTCGACCGGCTACATCTTCCAGCTGGGCGCCCACACGCTCTTTTACGACATGCCCCACACTTCCGCCTGGGTCGTCGACACCAGCGTCTCGACGTTTCACAACGGCGGTGTGCCAATCGCCGATCGCAACGTCTTTCTTCTGGATATTAACCTGCCCAACGCCGCCGCCGGCGGGGCTGTGCAATTCTTTAACGACGTCCCCGCGACCATCCACAGCGCTGACCGCACCTTCTTCAACCTTGGCGTCGGTCGCGATTGGTGGCTCTGGGGCGAGGCCAACTGCCCGGGCGGAAACTTCCGAGTCGGCGCCGACGGCGGCGCACGCTACGGCTGGATGACGACCGGCATCAACGAACTCCGCCATCGCGGCGACGTCGTCGGCGGACTCTACCTCGGCGGACACGCCCTGAGCGAAATCCCCTGGGGCGACAAGGGCATCTTCCAGGTCGGCTTCCGCACCGAATATTCCTACACCTGGTCTGACATCATGCAGACCCAGAGCGACATTCAGGAGTTCAATCTCTACCTGACCTTCGGGCTGCGGTATTAGGCCATTTTCGCTGGACGCCAGGGAGCACGTTTGTAAGCTTTCCGGTCTCCGCGGCTCACACTGTGAACCGCGGGAGGTATCGTTCAGCCTCAGGTGCAGGTTGCAAACGTTTGCACGGCATCTGGCGAGACGGGTCAGCAGCGCCCGGAGTATCGAGAATTTGCAATCTACCGGTACTCCGGGCGCTGACGCGACCCGGCTCGCCGTGACGGATGTGCAATACAGACGTAAACGCTTGATGATCTAATCGCCGCTCAGGGCGTCGATGGCCTCGCGGCGTTCGTCGTAGATCGCCCACAGCGTTTCCAGGTCGAGCAGCTGCAAAAGTTCGCGGGCCGCGGGACTGGGGCCGGCCAGGACGATTTCGCTGGCGTTCTTCTTGGCAAGCGAATGGCAGCGCAGCAGGAACGAGACAAAGACGGAGCCGAAATAGTTGACGCGCGAGAGGTCGATGACGATGCCCGAAGGCGGATCTTCGCGCAGCGATTGAATCACCATGCGCGCGGCCTGCTCGATCATGGTTTCGTGCATTTCCTCCACCTGCGGCGAAGGCGTGACGACCGCGACATCCTCATGGCGTTCGATCTGGAACGAGTCGGCGTACGATTCTGACTTGGCCATGATAAATCCTCCAGGCTCGGTGCTTTGGACGTGTAGTCCCGTAGCTTACCACGAGCGTTTGGAGAAAGAAAACGAAAAATCGCGGGTATAAACGCGAATCGGGCCGGCGCGAACGCCGACCCGACGGTCTTGCTTGGCAAGCACAGAGCGGAAATTACTTCGTGTCCTTCTTCACCTCGGGCACGACTTCCTTCATGACCCTCTCGGCAGCGGCGGCGATATCGCTCGCCTTGGCGGCCGCGGCTGCGGTGTCTTTGAAGGCGAAGTTGGCCTGGATCGCGCCGCCTTTTTTGTAGACGAGCACGGTGACGGCCGCCTCCGGGTTGAGGAGGTACTTCTTGGGTCCGTCCTTATCCACCGCGATGGTAAGGGGCGTCGAGAGTTTGTGCGTGGATTGGATTTTTTCGAGGTCTGAGGCTTCGACCCCACTGACGCCGACGAGAACGGTACCGAGTTTGAGGTGACTTTTCTGGACTTGATCGATCGCCTTCACGACTTGGGCGATATTGTCATCCGCTTTTTGGCTGAAGACAAGCACGACGGCCACACGGGCCTCGCCGTTGTATTTTCAGACATAGCAGAGTTCTTTGCCGGCCTGGCCTCCGGTGATCGCCTTCACCTGGAACGCTCCGCCGGTCTTGGTCGTCGGCCCTGACTTGAGATCCTGCGCCGAGGCAGAACCGGCGAGCGCGAAGCACGCCGCCATGAGTCCACATGCGAATCGCATAACAAACACTCCTTAGAATGAAATAGAACGCCCGACGCACGCCGGGCATCAACGAGATCTTGTAATTTTATCACATTGGTCGCGGACGGGCGACGGGAATTGCGAGGACGACCCTTGCTGGCGCTGCGGGCTCGGGAAACGAACGCAAGCAAGGGTCCGGCTCGACCCTTGCTTGCGCTGCGGGCTCCAAGACGTCTTCTACTTGATGAACAGCATTTCCTGGTACGTCGGCAGCGGCCAGAGGTCATCGGCGACCATGCCTTCCAGCTCGTCCGCGACTTTACGCACCGCGAGCATCGCCGGGACGACGTTTTTGCTGAAGTGCTTGGCTTCTTCGAGCAAGCTGTGGCCGCCGCCGTGATGGGCGACGATCTTTTCGAGTTCCGCGGTGCTGTCCTGCAGGTTCTTCACCAGCTCCGTGATCTTGTCGAGCGTGTTGGTGTCGAACTTGTAGCCGACCGCCTTGAGGTTGGCGCAGGTGGTGGCCAGCTCGCTTTGGTAGCGAATCGCGGCCGGGAAGATCATCGTCTTGGACATCTCAATCACCAGCTTGCTCTCGACGTTGACCGTCTTGCAATACTGTTCGAGATAAATGTCCTGCCGGCTTTCGGTTTCGCGCTTCGTGAGCACCCTGTACTTCTCAAAGAGCGCGACGACCTCGGGCGTGCCGATCACGGGGAGGGCATCGACCGTGGTTTTGAAGTTGGGCAGACCGCGCTTCTCGGCTTCTTTATGCCAGGCCTCGGAATAGCCGTCGCCGTTGAAGACGACGGCGCCGTGCTTGTCGATGATGTCCTTAAGCAGGGTCTGGACGGCGCCGGGGAGTTTCGCGGGGCTGCCGCCGGTCGCCTTTTCGAGTTCAGTAGCGATGTAGTCCAGCGATTCCGCGACGATCGTGTTCATGGCGACGAGCGGGCCGGCAATCGATTGGCTGGAACCCACCGCGCGGAACTCGAAGCGGTTGCCGGTGAAAGCGAACGGGCTGGTGCGGTTGCGATCGCCCGCGTCCTTGGGTAGCGGCGGCAACACGTCGACGCCCACGGTCATCGAGCCCTTCGACTTCGAATCCTTGGCGCCCCCCGCCTTGATCTGCTCGAAGATATCCGCGAGCTGTTCGCCCAGGAAGATCGAGATGATCGCCGGGGGAGCTTCGTTGGCGCCCAGACGATGGTCGTTGCCCGCATGGGCGACGACGGCGCGGAGCAGACCGGCGTACTTGTGCACCCCGCGGATGACCGCGGCGCAAAATACGAGGAACTGCATGTTCGAGTGGGGCGTGTCGCCGGGATCGAGCAGGTTCCCCTGGCTGGAACTGCCCAGCGAGAAGTTGACGTGCTTGCCGGAGCCGTTGACGCCCGCGAACGGCTTCTCGTGCAGCAAGCAGGCCATGCCGTACTTCTCGGCCACGCGTTTGAGCGTGATCATCACCATTTGCTGATGATCGGTCGCGAGGTTCGAAGTTTCGAAGACGGGGGCGATTTCATACTGCGCAGGAGCGACTTCGTTGTGGCGCGTCTTGATTGGGATGCCGAGCTTGAAGAGTTCGCGTTCGACTTCGAGCATGTAGGCGAGGACGCGTTCGGGGATGGCGCCGAAGTAGTGGTCTTCGAACTCCTGGCCCTTGGGAGGTTTGGCGCCGAAGAGGGTTCGGCCGGCGTTGAGCAGGTCGGGGCGGGCGAAGAAGAAGTTGCGGTCGATCAGGAAGTATTCCTGTTCGGGGCCGGCGGTCGAGGAGACGAGGGCGCCATCGGTGTGGCCGAAGAGCTTCAGGATGCGTTGGGCCTGGGAGTTGAGCGCCTGCATGGACCGAAGGACCGGAGTTTTCTTATCGAGGGCCTCGCCGGTCCAGGAGACGAAGGCGGTAGGGATGCAGAGGGTGGTGCCGTTGGGGTTCTCGAGGATATAGGCGGGGCTGGTGACGTCCCAGGCGGTGTAGCCGCGGGCTTCGAAAGTGGCGCGGATGCCGCCGGAGGGGAAGCTGGAGGCGTCGGGTTCGCCCTGGATCAGCGCTTTGCCGGAGAATTCGGGGATGGCGCCTCCTTTGCCGTCGGGGGCGAGGAAGCTATCGTGTTTCTCGGCAGTGAGTCCGGTGAGGGGGAAGAAGACGTGGGCGTAGTGGGTGGCGCCTTTTTCGATCGCCCAGGCCGCCATGGCGGCGGCGACAACGTCGGCGACGGAGGTGTCGAGCTTTTCACCCTTGTCGATGGTCCGTTTCAGTGACTTGAAGACTTGCTTGGGGAGTCGCCTTTCCATCTCAGCCATGCCGAAGACGTTGGTACCAAAGATTTCGCTCGGCGAGGTGTCCGAGAAGTTCATCGGAGCCGACATGGGCTTGTAGTTGGTCACCGCTGCAATCGCTTGAAGTCGTGCTGTGCTGCCGCTCATGAGTAATGGTCCGCCATTTGTGGAGAGAAGGAGAAGTAAGAGCCCGCGGGTGGGGCAACATTATGCAGAATGTAGTCAGCTTAGCAATTCCGATGCCGATTGAAAAGTAATGACATAAGTCGCTTTTTTAACTTGACTTATGGAATTCGACAAAAACCTCGTCCTGAACCGGCGCAGCGAATTTTGCCGCGCTTGCGTGCATGGCGCCGCGCTTGTAGGCGTCCCTCCGGGACGGATCGCCCCAGCGCCCGTTCGACTTTGCGGCCCCCGCCGCTACATTGTAAGCATGCGCCTGTACCTCTTTCTCGTCCTCCTTGTCGCCCTGATGCTCGCTCCCATGCTGATTCTCGGCAACGAGATCGACGCCTATTTCGAGGGCGAACAGGGTTTGGCGAACCTCCGCGCCTACGGCGGCATCGCCTGGCTCATCGGTATCGGACTCATCGTTTCCGACCTCGTGCTGCCGGTCCCCTCGACGGCGGTGATCTCCGGCCTGGGCATGATTTACGGCCCGTGGCTGGGCGGCTTGATCGGCGGCATCGGTTCGATCCTCGCCGGGCTCATCGCCTACGGCGGTTGTCGATTGCTCGGCGAGCGCGTGCAACGCCTCCTGGTCGGCGCCGAGAATCTCGAAAAACTGTCGCGCTTCTTTGTGCGCTTCGGACTCAGCGCCATCGCCCTGTCGCGCTGGATGCCGCTTCTTCCCGAGGCGCTCTGCTGCCTGGCCGGCATGGCGCGAATGCCGATCGGCCCGTTCCTGGCGGCGCTCTCCTGCGGCAGCCTGGCGATGGGCTTCGCGTTCGGCTGGGTCGGCGAGGTCTACCTGGAAAAGCCCGTGCTCGGGTTGATTCTCTCCGCGGTCATTCCGCTGGCGATTTGGCCGGTGCTCCACTGGCTCCTGGCGAAGCCGCGCGAACCGCGCGACCGTCTCCCACTTGCGTGAAACCGCCGTCGGCACGCAATGTGCCCCGTTTTCACGTCATGCGATCGTGCCCCTTTCATACTCGGATTGTAAATCTGCTGAGCCGGCCCATCGCCGAGAATGATCGGGCGATGGTCGAGGAACACATCGCACACTGCGCCTCGTGCTGCCTGGAATTCGAGAAGCAAGTCAATGCGCTTGATCGCACCGTCGCCCTGGGAGGCAAACCCGCCGTGCCCCCGATCGTCGGCGAAGAGGACGCCCAGGAAAAAGTCCTCCGCTTCCCCGGCGTGCGTTCCGCCGAGGCGCCGCTGGGCGAGATCGGCGGCTATCGCATTGAGGCCAAGATTGGGGAGGGGGGCGGCGGCGAAATCTATCGCGCCCAGGATCCCCGGCTCGATCGCTCCGTCGCGATCAAGTTCCTGCGGCAAGATCTCGCGCACTGGCCCAACGAGCGCGCCCGCTTCATCCGCGAAGCGCAGATCCTCGCCTCGCTGCGTCATCCGCATATCGTCTCCGTCTTCGACTTTCAGCTCCCCGATACCACGCCCCCGTTCCTGGTGATGGAATACGTCTCCGGGCACTCGCTCGCCAAGCTGCTGGAGCGCGAGGTCCTTTGGCCGCCGACGCGGGCCGTCGATCTCGCCGTCGCGATCGCGCAAGCTTTGGCGGTCGCGCACGAACGGGGACTGGTGCACCGCGACGTCAAGCCGGGCAACATCCTGCTCGATGAAGCGGGTCAATGTCCCAAGCTCACCGACTTTGGCCTGGCGCGGGCCGTCGACGACGCGGGCGATCTCACGCGCACCGGCGTCATCGTCGGCACGCCCCAGTACATGAGTCCCGAACAGATTCAACACCCGCAGAAGGTCGACGTCCGCACCGACGTGTATAGTCTCGGCATTTTGCTCTACCAGCTTCTCACCGGGGTGTTGCCGTTCGCGGGAATCACGCATCGCATTCTGTCGCAGGTGATCAACGACGACCCTGTGCCGGTTCGACATCTGAACGACCGGGTGCCGCGCGATCTGGAGACGATCGTGCACAAGGCGATCCGCAAGGAGCCGAACCTGCGTTACGCGAATGCGGGCGCGCTGGCAGACGATCTCATTCGCTGGCGTAGCGGGTTGCATGTGCAAGCGCAGCCGCTCTCGCGGGTCGCGCGCTGGACGCGCTGGTGTCGGCGCCATCCCTTTCCCGCTGGCATCTCGTTTCTGGTGTTCACGCTACTCGTCGTGTGGACCGTGGGACAGACCTGGGCGTATCGCGAACTGCAGTCGGCCCACGCCAGCGCCGAGAAGGCCAAGCTTCAGGCCGCACAGAATCTGCAACTCGCCGTCGAGCAGCGCGATCTGGCGCTCGACGCCTTGCTCAGCCTGGTTTACGAATCGCAGGACGTGCTGCGGGGTCAGCCCGGCATGGAGAAGACGCGTCAGATGCTGCTCGAAAAGGCGCTGGCAGGATTCGAACACGTCTCGCGGGCCCTGGATCGAAGCGAATCGATTGACCGCGGAGCCGTCACCGCGCACCTGCGGTTGGGCGAAGTTTTCCTTGCGCTGAACGATGCGGACAAGGCGGCGGAGCACTTCGACAAGGCAGGACAGCTGAGCGAGCGGAGGAAGGAAACGCCCCAGGTGCTCCGGGATCTGACGCACAGTCGTTGGCGACTGGGCGATGCCGAGCGCGCCCGGCAACGGCCCGACGTCGCGCGAGTCCGCTACGAACAGGCGCTGGCGCTCTGCGAAAGGGTCGCGCGCGATTTCCCGGCCGACCTGCAGTCGATCGAGTATTTGGCACAGGCGTGCGACCGGTTGGGCGACCTGGCGCGTGCGGGGGACGCTCTCGAGGAGGCGCGTGCCTGGTACGCCCGCGCCTGGAACGAACTCAAACGCCATCAAGCGCCGGAGCGGGAAGTTCACCTGGCGGGGCTCAAGCTCGCTCAGGTCTGGCTCGACCTGGGCGAGGAAAACGAGGCCCGCATGGTACTACAAGAAGCGAGCGACGGCCTGCGCCGCCTGGCGCAGGAAAACGCCGGCCCGCACGCCCGCCGCGATGCGGCGCTGGCGGATCTATTGTGGGCGGAACTCGACTCCGCCAGCAAACGACACGACGCGGCTCGACAGGCGTTGCTGCGAGCGCTCAAGACGTTCGACGAACTGGCCACCGCGCAACCGAACGCGTTGCAACCCCGCCGTGACCGTGCCGCGGTACGCTTTCAACTCGGCAAGCTCGCCTTACGCAAGAACGACGTCGCCGAGTCTCGGCTTTATCTAACGCACGCCGCCTCTCTGCGTGAAGATCTCGCCAAGCAACCCGGCGCCAGGCTCAGCGACCGCCAAGATTGGGCGCTCGCCCTCGTGCAACTGGCGCTCCTGGAACACCAAGCCCAGCGCTCCCGCGAGGCGCAAACTTGGCATCAAAAGGCCAAACACGTGCTCGATACCCTACGCCCCCAGGTCGATTCCTGGGTGGGCCGGCAGCTTGCCAGCCTCAAAATCCTCGAGTCCTGACGCCAAATCGGCACAAGACCTGCTTTATACGACCCCGCCCACGTCGTTTTCAATCGCACGCCTTGCACGGGATCTCCCATGAAAAGCTTTCCTTTTCGCTCGTTTTGCCCGCTCATCGACTGCCTCGAAGACCGCACCACGCCCTCGGCGAGCGGTCTCCTCAGCCAACCGCTGGCCCTTCTCAATCAACCGGCCCAGCTTCTCAGCAACATCGGCCAATTTCGTTTTGCCCTGGACGTAAACATCCTCCGGATTGAGGCCGCGCTGCCAATCAACCAGCCGCTTACGCTCGGCGTGTCGACTCCTTTGGTCCATCTGGACGTGGCCCTTGGTTCGACAGACAATCCGCTCGCGCTCGATCTTCACGCCGGGCTCGGGGCTGCAGGATCGCCGGGCGGCATCGATCTGGAACTCGACTTCCCGGCTCCAAGTACGCCGCTTCCGACTCCCCCTCTCCCGCAACTCCCGACGAACGTTCCGCCGCCGCCAACCACTCCGATCGCTCCGATCACCGTGGTCGACCCCGCTGTCTCCATTGCGTTCGTCTTCGCCGAGTCGGACCCAATCGTCGCGCCAGTCGTGGCTCAAGTACCCGCCGATTCCGCCCTGGATGAGGTCTTCGCGGAGGAATTAGACGCGACCGAAGAGGTTAGGTCCTTCGAGATTGGTAGCCTGGCGTTTGAAGTCGAAACGATAGAGGAACAGGCCGAAACCTCGGCGCCGTTGGCGATCGACGAACCTCTGCCCGATTTTGTGCGAAGTGCCGTGACACCGTCATTTGCCGGCGCGGAAAGTGCGGAAGCCGCCCCCGTCTCCAGCCTCTGGATGCGCGGCCTCCTCAACGTTGGCGTGATCTTGCTCAGCGGCCTGGCGCTGGCGTGGCTCTATCGCACCCACGTCAGGGATCTCGAGGAACGTTCCAAACGCCTACTGCAAAAGTCGCCGATCACGTAATTCGGTTTATATTCGAATAGCGCTCGCATGAGACCATGCGAGCGCTATTCGAATCAAAGTCAATTGAACAAATCGCGAACGTGCGTGCCGCCGTCGACGATCTTGATCGGCCGACCTTGCGGCGACAAATTCTCTTTCCGCGGATCGATGCCCAGCGCGTGGCAGAACGTCGTGAACAGATCCGCGACGCCGACTCTGCCGTTGGCGATGTCCGTCCCCGTCGCATTCGTGGCCCCGATCACCCGGCCTCCCTTGATGCCGCATCCGGCGAGCGCCACGCTGAACGCCCGCGGATAATGATCGCGCCCCGTGTTCGCATTGATTCGCGGCGTTCGGCCGAACTCGCCCATCCAGATCACCAGCGTCTTGTCGAGCTTGTTCTGTTCGCGCAGATCTTTGATGAGCGCCGCGAACCCGGCGTCCGCCTGTTGACTGAGCCGAGTACACGTTGTGAAATTGTCCTGATGCGTGTCCCAGCCGTTCAGGTCGACTTCCACGAACGTCACCCCTGCGCCCGTAAGCCTGCGGGCGAGCAGACAGCCCTGGCCGAACGCATTTCGGCCATAGCGGTCGCGGGTCGCATTCGTCTCCTCGGCGAGATCGAACGCCCGGAGCCGCGGCGAGCGGACCATATTCGCGGCGCCTTCATACAGATGGCGATGCTCGGCCACGCGGGATTGGCCTCCCGCCTCGGCAAAGTCGCGTTCCAGATCGTTCATCAGTGCGAGCCGGCCCTGAAAGCGGGCATTGTTCAAACTGCCGGGCAGCTGCGTGTTGCTGGGCAGCTGATTCGGATCGCCGACCACGAACGGCGCGTAGGCCATGCCGAGGAAGCCGGCACCCATGGTCGAGAAGCGGTTGCCGACGGAGACGAAGTGGGGAAGATCGAAGTTCCGCGGCGCGATCTCGCTGGCGACGAGCGAGCCGATGCTGGGGAAACGCACGCCCCCCGCGGGAATGTAGCCGGTGTGCATTTGATAAACCGCCCGCTGATGCTCCCCTTCGCGCGAACTCATCGAGCGAATTAGACTGACGTGGTTCATCTCCTGAGCGAGCCGGGTCCACGGTTCCGCGAGCGCGATGCCCGGGACCGCGGTCTGCACGGCCCGCGTCGGTCCGCCGTTTGCCGTGTCGGGTTTCGGATCGAACGTCTCGAACTGGCTCGGTCCGCCACGCATGAACATTAGAATGCACGAGAGTCCGCGGCTGCGCAGGTCATCCGCCGCCGCGGCGACGGCGTCTTTCCAGCCGAGCATGCCGACCCCGGCGCCGAGCGTGCCAAGGAAGGAGCGACGATTGAGGACGCCATCGCGTCCGGTTTGCACGTGCATGAGCGATTGTAGTGACATTCGAGTCTCTCCGTAATTTGTCTAAAGCTCAAATGCCGGGTCGCGTCAGGGACATCGCAACCCAGCCACACCAAACCAACCAGCAACCGACCCCTTCGGGCCAATACCCGCGACGAGGCAACAGTAAGCCGCCGAGAACGATTGGAGCGGCGGACGTGGCTATCAGTACCGCCATGACTAGTGCGTCCAATTGTACATTGAAAAATCCCTCTATTCGAAACGCTGGTCTAACTTCGATCACTTCACAAACCCACTCTGCCAATTGCCATGCCCTGTACCACAACTCATGTGATCCACAAAGACGGAGCAACAGATATAGGGACAAGCCGATCCCGACAATACTTCGACGCTCCCGGCCGATTTTCGAGCCGATCGAACCGCCCAGGATCAGTAACAGTCCTAAAACGAAATACAAAATCTCCCGCCCACTGTGTCCATAGTTCGCCTTCCAATAACCTAGAGCGAATCCCAACAACATCGCCGCCGTCGAGATGGCGGTGATCCACTTCGACGATGGTGTCGCTACCTCTTGGTCAGAAACTCCGTCGAGTTGATCAGTGCCCACAGCAAATCCTCGTACGCCTCGGCCCGCGACGGCGCCTTCTGGATGTGCTCCTTGCAACGCGTCAACTCGCGCTCCGTCGGCCGGCGGGCCAGCGTCTTCATATATACCGCGCGGAGGGCTTCGTCGTCGCTGCTGTACGTCTCCAGGATGCGGCCCAGGATACTGCCCGACTTCGCCTGGATCTTCTGGTTGATGGCTGCATTGTTCATCAGGAGGAGCGCCTGACTCACGCTGCCTTCGACTTCCTCAGGCTTGGCGCTCGGATCGAATGCGAACTCCCTCTTGAAGGTCGTTTCGATGCCGCCGAACCTGCCGAAGCCGCCGCCGAACATTCCTTTGCCGCCGAAGGGCCGGGCTAACGATTCGATGCCCCCGAGCGCGGCGTTCAGGCTCTTCCATAATGCTTCGGAATTGAGGCGCGTCGGGCTACGGCTCGCGAAGAGCAGGTGATCTTCTTTCCCCTCGCCGGGACGAACTTCACGCTGATAGGCATCGCTCAGGCAGATGGCGCGGAAGAGTTGCTTGACGTCGTAATCGCTGCCGCGGAAAGCCCCGGCCACGCGGGCTAACACTTGCGGCATCGTCGCTTCTTTCTCCGGGCCCATGTCGTCGATCGGGCCGTAAAACGCCTGGCCCATCAACTCGCCCCAGATGCGATTGACGTACGCCCCCGCGAACCACGGGTTCTCCTTCGAGACGATCGATTCGGCCAGCGACTTACGCCGAACCGCGTCGTTCAGCGAAAACCCCCTGGGGGCCTTCCCGTCAATGAACTTGGGCATCACCCGCGTCGTCGACTTCGGATCGTCCTTGCCCGGCATCTGATGTTCGCCGAACGGGAACGAGATCAGCTCCTGGCCTACGAATTTCTTCTCTTCGCGGACCAACCTGCTCTTGAGCCGGGCGAAATAGGCGGCAAACTCGTGGAACTGCTGGCGTTTCCAGACGTCGCTGGGGTGATCGTGGCACTGGGCGCACTGGATCTGGATGCCCAGAAAGATGCGTGAGGTTTCCGAGGCGAGTTCGGTATTGGCGTCGGCGCCGGTGCGCGAGTTGAGGAAGTAGGCCTGGCCGTTCTTGTCGGCGTCGTCGTAGCGCATCTGGCCGGTCGCGGTGAGCATGGCTCGCACGACTTCGCTCCAGTTGCGGTTCTCCTTGATCTCCTTGGTCAGCCAGCGTTCGAAGTGCCGGGTGAAGATGGCGCCGCGAAAGTCGGTGCTGCGGCTCGAGATCACCTCGCGCCAGTAAACGGCCCAGTGCCGGGCGAAGTCGTCGCTGGCGAGGAGTTTGTCAACGAGGGCCGAGCGTTTGTCGGAACTTTTGTCCTTCAGAAATTCGACGACGTCCGCGGGCGTGGGGAGTTTGCCGACGAGATCGAGATGGACTCGGCGGACGAAGAGTTCGTCGGAAACGAGCGGGGCCGGCTTGAGATCGGCAGTTTGGAGGGCCTGGCCTACGAGCTTGTCGATCTCGCCCGACTCCAGTTTCGCGGTCGACGCCTTGAGCCACTCGGCCGTGTTGAGCGTGCCGACGGGAAGGGAAGGCTTCTTCTCTTGTGACTGAAGGGGAACAACGAACCCGAGAAGGCACAGAACGATCGCGGATCGCATGGCTCGGTCTCCTCGAAGAGGATCAGATGGGACTCGCCTTGAGTTTACCCCATCGTAACCGGCAGCGGTGAAAAATCGATGAGAAACGGCACCCGAAACTACGGAATCGGCAGCACCGGCGGCGGCACGACGCCCGGCGGAATCGCTCCCGTCATTCCGGGGTCGCCCTGGCGCAGCGCTGCGTCGATCTCCGCGGGACTCGGCAGCGCCCGCACCTGGCCATCGATCTTGCATTCCTTCAAGTAGATCATCAGCTCCGTCGCCGGCAGCAGCGCGGGATCGTCCGAGGCCTTGGCGGCGTCGTCGTAGAATGCTCGAAATTGCACCCGCTGCTTGACGATGCCGATGTCCTTGACGAACCAATAGTCGGCGTCCAGCTTGCGTTCCTTACTCACCAAAAAATCGCGGCACGAAACCCGGATGACCTCCGTGGGCCCCGGCAAATTCGCGGTGAACGTTACTGCCTTGAACGTCCCCTTGAGCGCCGCTTCGCTCTTGGAATCGACCGTCCAGGAGTCGTTGTCGATCTTCTTGCTAAGCACCTTGAGGGGCGGGTCGATATCTTTCCCGGCCGACATCATGCGGTAGATGCCGTCGTCGTTATGCACGTATTGTTCGTACAAGATTTTTACGATCCCGAGTTTTGACCCGCCCGCCTGATCGCTGCCGGGGAGTTCACGCGATTCGATGCGGACCAGGAAGGTGTTCAGTTCCTGGCTCTGACTCTGATCGAGTTCGCGTTTGGTGCGTTTGACGAGTTCGGAGCGCTCGACGGTCATGGTGATGATCTTGTTCTTGGGGGTGACGTAGACCCACCGATTGTCGACCTTGAGCGGAAAGAAGGGCGACCCCGCGGGAGGCGGCGTCCCCCGGGACTGCGCGAACAGCGGACCGGCCAGGCACAACGTGAAGAGAGCAAGAAGGCGCGTCATGAGCGATTCCCGAAAACGAAGACGGACTGCTATCCATCATAGGGACTGGCGGGCCCGGTTATCCGCGAAATTTTCGGCTGACTAGATGTACCGTTCCAGCAACTTAAGACTCGCTGCGTCGAGCGTGCGGAAGTCGGGGATCAAATAGCGCAGGCTGTGCTTGTCGGTGATGATGACGCGCGTCCCGGCCACGCGGCGCACGTCCTCCTCATTCTTGAGCGTGAAACGCGTGGCGCCTCGATCCGTCTCCACCGTCCACACGGTTTCCGTGAGTCCCTCAATCGCGGCAATGCGCGCAATCGTCGGCAGGAAGTGCCGCTTGCCCAGTTCGTCGTCGAGAATTTTTCGCATCGCCGGCGGAATCGTCGCCAGATCCTCGATCCACAAGACCTCTCGGCCGTCGGCGCCGAGCACCGAAATGCCGCCCTCGGGCGCCGAGATCGGGAAAGCGCGCACGGGATCGACGCCGACGTGCGTTTGGCCGAGCGGATCGACGAGGACGAGTTTGCCCCATTCATCATGGCGCAGTTCGATGTTCATCGCGGACTCCAGGACGAATGAGCAAGACCAGGACGATGGAAAGCAGGGCGATGGCGGCGAAGACGCCGAAGACGACGTTGAGCGGGACGGCTCGATCGCGGAGGATGCCGAAGCCCCAGTCGGCGAAGCCGCCGCAGCTGATGCTGACGAGATTCATGATGCCGTACCCGGTGGCGCGATGTTCGGGCCGAACGATCTGGCAGAGGATCGGCATGTTGTTGGCGTCGAAGAATCCCCAGCCCAGGCCGAAGAGCACGAGAAACAAGACGGCGACGAGGAGCGTGCCCGCGTTACCGACGCCGAAGAGCGCGGGGATGAAGAGGGCGACGCCAAGGGCGCTGACGTAGATTCGTCCGCGATTGCTGGAGCCCATCCAGCGGTCGGCCCAGTAGCCGCCCAGGAAGGCGCCGACGAGGGCCGCGAGGTTGACGTAGAGCGTCGCCGAGACGCCCGCCTGGCCCTGGCCGATGCCGAACTGGTCTTTGAGAATCGCCGGCATCCAGTCCTTCACGACCCAGCCCGCCATCGCCGGCAACGTGAAGTAGAGCACGAGCAATATGAACGAAACGTTCGTCAGCAAATCGCGGGCGGAATCCTGCACCTTGGGCTTCCTGGGGTCGGCGACGTCCGGCGCTTCGCGCAGCAGGAAAAGCAGGGGAACCGCGTAGGCAATGCCGACCAGCCCCGAGACGTCGAACGCGAAGCGCCAGCCCAGGTCCGGCGTATCGGCGACGAAGCCGCCGAAGCCCCCCAGAATGATGCCGCTGTAGATCGCCGTCTGATGCAGGGCGACGGCGCGCGAACGCGTCCCGGTCGGATGAAAGCCCGCGATGAGCGCCAGCGCGGCCGGGATATAGAACGCCTCGCTGATGCCCATCAAGGTTCGCGTCCACAGCAACTCTTCGTAGGTCGTGACCTGGCCTGTCGCCCAGGTGACGGCCGACCAGACGAACAGGCTGGCGCAAATGACGTAGCGCCGGCTGTAGCGGTCCGCGATGTAGCCGCCGACGGGGCTGAGGAAGGCGTAGGCCCATTTGAACTGCCCGAGCATGTAGCCCCAGTTGCCGTCGTTCAAGATGCTGGGGATGTCGCCCATCACGGAGTACTTCATCGTCGCCAGCATTTGGCGATCGAGGTAGTTGAGCAGGGCGACGGGCCAAAGGAGCAAGACGACGAGCCAGGCGCGATTCACGTTTGCATCCTTTGTCCGTCCGAGCCGGAAGCGTTAGCGACGATTCCGCGTGGCTCGTCGCTAACACTTCCGGCTCGGAAATTGAAACTTACCTCGCCGGCACCTGGTGAATCGTACCGTGCATCTCGCCCTGTGCCTGCATGCCCGCCTTGGCGCGCACGCGGTACTTGAGCGTGAAGTTGACGACGGGTTCGTTCTTCTCGAAAGCGAATTGAGCCGTCTTGCCGTCGGCGCTCAGCGTCACCACATCGATGACGATCTCGGTCCGTTTGGTCGTCTTGCCGCCGAAGGTCTTTTGGCCGTCGACGCTCCAGTTGCCGTCGTCCTCGGCCGACTTCGGATCGAGCGGATGCGAGAACGTCAGCTCCATGCCGGCCTTGGTGACGCGCCACGCCGTCGGCACCGGCGTCTCGTTGCCGGTGAAGCGGACGCGGGCGAACTGGCCGTCCTTCACCGCGTTCGTGGACCAGCCGCGCAGGCCGCACAGGTAGAGCTGACCGTCGAGCGGATGGAAGCGGGCGCGCATGACGCCGCTGGTGAAGCCGAGCGGGAATTTCCAGACGACGCCCTGCCAGTCGTCCGTCGTCTTGTCGATGAGGAGCGAGTAGAGCGCGCAGTGGCCGTAGCTGGTGTGCAGGATCTGATCCTTGAGCGGGCCCCATTTGTCGCTCGTGACAAAGACCGGGCTCCCCGCGGAGCGATCGACGTTGACTGGCAGCCAAACGATCGGCGTCGGGCCAGGCTTCCACGTGCCTCCCTTGGAACTTTCCCCGGGCGTGTAGCCGTAGAACTTCCCTTCTTGCAGGCGGTAGATGGGCGTCTGCGGGATGCCGTTGCCTTCGTTGTCGCTGGTGATGATGGTGCCGTCGGGGCCGATCGCCAGGCCGTTCGGTTCGCGAAAGCCGGTCGCGAACTTGCGCAGATTTTGGCCGTCGGGCGACATCTTGTAGATGCAGCAATTGTCGTCCTTCTTCGACTTGATGTAGTGGCCCGAGCGCGCGAAGTAGAGATTGCCGTCGGCGTCGTTCTGCAGATCCATGACGAACTCGTGCCGCTGCAGCGTGAGCGCTGGATCGTTATTTAGGTTCTCGTAGAAGTCGGCTTCGCCGTCGCCGTTGAGATCGACGAGCCGAGTGATCTGATCGCGCCCCGCGACGAGGATGACGTCATTGACGATGCGCAGGCCGAGCGGTTGTTGCAACCCCGCGGCGAATCGGCGCCAGGTGAGCTTCGTTCCTTCGAACCCCGAGACGATCCAGACGTCGCCGTCCCAGGTGCAGAGCGCCGCCCGGCCGTCCTTGAAGAAGTCGAGTCCGCCGAAGCGAATTGAGGCGCCCCACGGGTTCTTGTCGGGGAGGTTGATGTGATCGAGCGTGTACGGGCCCTTGTCATCGGGGCCACGCTCGATGGTGGTGGTCAGGGTTTCCTTCCAGCGAGCGGGGCCGCCTTTTATGAAGGTTGCAGGGTTTGACTTAAGAATAGCGAGTTGTGGCATGAATCGATTTGCCTTCGCTGTCCTCGAAGCCATGCCAATTCGGATATTTCGCGTATTCGGCGACGCTGCAAGGTGCATGAGCAGTCGGCCATTAGTGAATTCGAATCGGAAGTTGGATTCGCCAAAAGTGCTCACCACAATCGATTCATCGTCGAAAACGATTATTGCGAAGTCCTTGGTGATCTCAACCTTGGCTCGGGGCTCCTCGGCGATGAGCATCGTCAACGGCTCTGGTGCAGGACCGACCTCAAGGAACCTGAATACCGCGCCATTCGCGGAAAGAGGCCATTCCAGAATGTCGCATTTGCCAACGCTGTACGACAGCACGACCTGATCGCCGTCGAGATACAGGCCCTTGTAGCGCGCCCAATCGCGCGGCAACGGCCCCTCGCCGCCGACGCGCGGGTCGTCCCACTTGCCGGCCTTCGCCCAGCCGGGGCCGGGCTTCGTCGCGAACAGCATCTCTCCGACGACCGGCGGGCCCATGTTCTTGTCGGCCTGGAAATGCGTGTACGGGCCCTTCCACGCCCCGGCCACGCGCATCGTGTCGGTGTCGAAACAGAGATGCATGTCGCGTTCTTTGTTCAGCGTGATGAGCTTGCCGCGGAAGACGTAGTTCTTCGTATCGGCGAGATTGGTCGTATCCTTGAGTTTACCGACCGCGACGTCCATCGCCGTCGAGAGGACCATGCCGTGCTCGGCCTTGGTCTGGGCGAATGCAAACGTCGGCAACAGCAGCAGAAACGACAGCGATTTCATGGATTTCACCCAATCGTTTAGCCGCCGCGTCCTCGCGGCGCGGACCGAATCCCCTGAGGCGGCGTGATATTATTCGGACGCGTCGCGCCGCGAGGGCGCGGCGGCTAACCCACGATGCTCAATATACCGCGACCAGGCGTAGAGCGGTATGCCCAGCAGCAAAATGCCCAGGCCGACCAGCGATTCGAGTTCCACATTGCGAACCGCACCCCAGACCATGTACCCGCACCACGCGCAAAACAAGATCGGCAGCACGGGATACGCGGGCGCCTGGAACGGGCGAAGGCGACCGGGCTCGCGTTGCCGAAGGACGATCAGCGCGAGCCCGGTGAGCAGCAGGAAGGAAAAGAAGACCGCGATGGTGATGTCGATCAAGTACTCGAGCTTGTCCTTGCTCGCCCGCTCGCTGACGAACTCGACCTCAACGCCGATCATCACGCACGTCACCAGGGTCGCCTGGAAAACCAGCGCCAAGACCGGCGTGCCCACCCGCGGGTGCCACTGGCTCAACCTACGAAAGAGGGCGTGATCGGTCCCGAACTCGCTGCACAAACGCGCCGTCGTGAAGATCATACCGTTGTTGGCGCCGAGCGCTGAGATCGAGATGAACAAGCTGATGACGAGCGGTCCGTTCCCCGGCCAGGCCCGGCTCACCAGCGTGCTGGCGAAATCCTTGTCGCCGGCCAGATCCTTGAGCCCGACGCCGAGCAGATATGCGAAATTGACCGTAAGATAGATCGCCATCACGATCAGCGTCCCCAGGATCAGCGCGCGGGGCAAATTCTTGGTCGGATTCTTCACTTCCGAAACGATGTAAGCCGCCTCGTTCCAGCCGGCATACGACCAGAAGACCGGCACCATCGCCAGGAAGAACCAGCCCTCCTTGGCGTCGCGCGGCGCGGGCTCGGCGTAACGTTCGAACGAGCCCCAGCCGATGCCGATCACGACGATGACCGCCAGGCCGAGGATCTTACACACCGTGAGGACGTTCTGGGTGTTTTTGCCGAGAGTGACGCCGAGGATGTTGATGAGGGTCAGGCCCCAGAGGGACGCCAGCGCGAGCACGAATGGAGCGACATGGAGGAATTGGCCGGCGTAGATGCCGAACATGTAGGCAAGCCAACCGATGCTGCAGGTGCGCAAGACGGCGAGTTGGGTCCAGCAGCAGAGGAAGCCGACAAGGGGCCCGAAGGCGCGGGTGAGATAGACGAACTCGCCGCCGGAGCGCGGATACGTCGCTGCCAGCTCGGCAAAGCAGAGGGCGCCGCCGATGACGACGAGTCCGCCGACCGTCCACACAAGGAGCGCCGCCGCGGCACTGGGGACGTTCTCGGCGACGTTGTGCGGATTCTGAAAGATGCCGACGCCGACGATGATGCCCACAAGAATGCTGATGGCGTCCCACAGCGATAGCCGAGGGGTTCGCTCCGGTTGCGGAATCTCCACGACGGCGGGCAGGTGGTCCATGGCCGGTATCGTAAGTCGCGGGGGCGGAAATTGCAAGCGACGTCCCTTCTGGGTATACTCGACTCATTACAACTTCACGCACCCGCTGACGGAGAATCGATGCACGCTTCCTTACTCATGTTTTGTTCGCTGGCCCTTCTGCAATCGGAAGACGTCCCCGTCGTCGTCGCCAAGACGAAGGCGGGCCACGTCCATCCCTCGATCTGCCAAACCAAGAACGGCACGCTCGTTTCCGTGTTCGGCGGCCCCGACGGTTTGCGCTGTTCGCGCTCGACCGACGGCGGCAAAACCTGGAGCGACGCCGTCACCATCCCCGCGACCTCCAAACGTCCCGACGTCATTCGCGAAAAAACGGAGCGGTTCGAGATCTACCCCGGCACCGCCGACACGCTCCCCGACGACCGCATCCTGGTAACCTGGAACTTCATCGCCGACGATCAGAAGAAGGACAAGTACTACCAGCGCGCCCTACTTTACACGATCAGCGCCGACCAGGGCATGACCTGGAGCGAGCAGGGGCTCATCGGCCCGGTCGACGGCAAGCATCTGGGCGCCGTGCGGCACAACGTGCTTCCCTGGAGCGACGGGCGCTGGCTGCTGCCGCTGCGAGTCGGCCCGCCTCGGTTGTTCGATCCGAAGACGAAGCAGCTCGAAGTGCTGAACGTCCAACCGACCTCGGAGAAGCCGATGTCGTTTCGTCAGATCGTCCGGACTCCGAAAGGAACGTTGCTCGCGATGGGCCCCCAGATGTTACGCTCGACCGATGAGGGGAAGAGCTGGAAGGTCGTCCCGGGCATGCGCACCGTTCCCGATGAGGACACGGAAGAGGGGCGTTATCTGACGACGCTGAAGGATGGCCGCGTGCTGGTGACGTTCGGCGTGGGCCGAATGAACAAGGGGCTGAGCTACAACTTCTCCGCCGACGACGGCGTGACCTGGAACAACGACGCGACCGTGGTGCTTTTGCCGGAAACGAACATCGCGGCTCGGTATTATTCGGCTCGCACGATTCAGCTCGACGATCAGCACGTCGGCACGGTGTTCCTGACGGGTTCGACCGTGAACTTCGTGAAGGTGAAGATCGACCGCATCGCGAAGTAGATGTTTCGTACGAAAGCCCAGGGATGGCTATCCCTGGGACGTGCCCCAGGGATAGCCATCCCTGGGCTTTCGGACTCGTGAAACCTCCAGCGAGATCACCTTCGGCTGCGCCGGCTCTTTGGGCCCGCAACTGCAACCGCCGCCGCAGCCGCCTTTCGACGCGCGGTACGTCCGCCAGGCGGAATGGACGATGAACGCGATCGCCGCGAACACGATGAGGCCGGTGATGAGGTGCTGCATCGGAATCCTCACAGGAACCGTGAACCGATCTGGTAAACCGCGAGCGCTCCCAAATAGGCGAGCACGGTCATGTAGACGAACGAAAAGATCGGCCAACCCCAGCTATTCGTCTCACGTTTGATGACCGCGAGCGTCGAGACGCACTGAGCGCAGAGCGCGAAGAAGACCATCACGCCCAGCGCCACCGGCATGGTGAAAAGGAGCGGGCCTTCGGGGTCGTCGTTCCAGCGAACCTCCGCCATCTTCTCGCCGAGCTTTTGCCTCGGCTCCTCCTCGCCCGCATCGACTTCGCCCTGCCCGAAGATCAGGCCGAACGTGCCGACGATGACCTCGCGGGCCGGGAAACTCGCGATCGCCGCGGTGCCGATGCGCCAGTCCCAGCCGAGCGGCTCCACGATCGGCTCGATCGACTTGCCCATGCGGGCAAGGTACGACTGATTCTGCCAGGTCTGCTTGAGGGCGTTCTGCTCGTCCTGCTTCCCTTCCAGGGACGTGACGTCTGCGTCGATCGTGGGATCCTCTTTTCGCTTCTCGGCCAGTTCCTTGGCGTTCTCCAGTTCGACGCCCTTCTCTTTCAACCCGTCCTCGAGCGTTTCAATCTCCGTTTCGCGCTGGGCGAATTCTGCCTCGTAGTCCTTGCCGTCCGCGCCCGTCGTCGGGAAATACTGCAGCGCCCAGATGAGGATCATGCTGGCGAGAATGATCGTCCCCGCTCGGCGGAGGAACATCCAGCCCGCGTCGAACGCTCGCCGTAGGACCAGCATCAGCGAGGGCCGTTTGTAGAGCGGCATCTCCAGCACGAACGCCGGCGTCTCGCCGCGGAGTGCGGTGCTTTTGAGGCAATACGCGACGACCGGAGCGAGGAGGAAGCCGATCATGTACATCGCGAACATCAGGAAGCCGGGGAACCAGAACGGATAGCCCGTCGTGAATAGCGCGCCGATGAAGAGCATGTACACGGGGATGCGGGCCGAGCAGCTCATGAGCGGCGCCACGAGGATGGTCGCCAGGCGATCGCGGCGATTCTCGATCACGCGCGCCGCCATGATTCCCGGCACTGCGCACGCCACCGACGACAGGAGCGGGATGAACGACTTGCCGTTGAGGCCCGCGCGCGACATCAGCCGATCCATGAGATACGCCGCCCGCGCCATGTAGCCGCAATCTTCCAGGACGGCGATGAACGCGAAGAGGATGAAGATCTGCGGCAAAAAGACGACCACGCTGCCGACGCCTGCGATGATGCCGGAGACGATCAGGCTCCGCAGCGGGCCGGGGTCCATCTGAGCTTTGACCCATTTGCCGAACGAGTCGAGGCCGTCCGTGAGAAAGTCCATCGCCGGGGCCGCCGCCACGAAGATCGAGACGAAGACCGCGAACATCACGAACAAGAAGACCAGCGTTCCGTAGGTTCTATGCGTCAGGATCTTGTCGATGCGATCGGTCCAGGAGACGATGCGCTGCTTCGGCCGAACGATACAGCCGTCCGTCGCCTTGTGGATCCAGGCGTAGCGGGTGCGTGCTTCGATGGCGGGGACGGCACAGCCCGCGGCGGCGAGTCGGCCGCGCGCGGCGGCGAGGTCGTCGCCTTGCCAATTCTTTTCCATCTGTCCGCCGACGTCAAGCAACAGCCGACGCGCCAGAAACGCGGGGAGTTCCGCAAGCCGCTCGACTTCGCGTTCGAACGCCTCGGGGAACTTGGGGCCCTGCGGGATCGCCTGCGACTGGGCGGCACCGGCGATGGCGACCTTGAGTTCGTCCAGGCCCTTGCCCTGATTCGCCTGGATCGGTACGACCGGCACGCCGAGGTTGCTCTCGAGCTTCTTGAGATCGAGCGTGTGCCCCTGGTCCTTGGCGACGTCGATCATGTTGAGCGCGATGACGAGCGGAATGCCGAGTTCCATCGCCTGGGTAGCGAGGTAGAGATTGCGCTGGATGTTGGACGCATCGATGATCGCGACGATGACGTCGGGCCTGGCGTCGGCAGTTTTGCCCAGCACGACTTCGACAGCCACCATCTCATCCGGGCTACGGGGCGCGAGGCTGTACGTGCCGGGCAGATCGATGACGTCGATGGCCAGGTCGCCGACCTGGCACTTGCCTTTCTTGGTCTCGACGGTGACGCCGGGATAGTTTCCGACGCGTTGATTCATGCCGCAGAGGGCATTGAAGAGGGTCGTCTTGCCGGTGTTGGGATTGCCGACAAGGGCGACGGTAACGGTGCGAGACGCAAGCATGAAGAACTCGGGGGCATGATGGAAAGCCCAGGGACGGCTGTCCCTGGGGCGCCAATTCCCAGGGACAGCCGTCCCTGGGCTTTCGCAAGATGTTTACTTCTTGCCGGGCAGCGGCGTCGCGACATCCTTCACGAGATCATCGACTTCGCCTTCGAGTGCTCGCAGGAACATTACCAGCGCCGCCTTCTCCGTCGGCGTCAGCTTGAGCGCCATCGGGATAATGGGCGTCTGGTCGGCTCCGAACAACTTCACCGCGGGCCCGTTGTACGTTTCGCCGGTCTGCTTGCTACGGAGGTACGCTTGCTCGGCCTGCAAGTCGCGCATTTTGGGCGACAGGAACTCGTGGGCGTTGCCGCCTCGATCATAGAAATCGATGACGGCTTCGAGCGTCTTCTCGCTGCCGTCATGCAGGTAGGGCGCCGTGCTGACCAGGCCGCGGAGGCCTGGCGTTTTGGTGGCGCCGACGAGCGTCGGATCTTTGTGCCCGATCGGTTGGCTGCCGAATCGTCCCAGGAATCCGCCGGTCAGTTTGCCGTCCTTCACGCCGACGCCAATATTGTGGAATTGGCTGTCGCTGAAGTTTTGCCCGACGTGGCACAGATTGCAGCGGGCCTTGCCGAAGAAGAGGATTCGGCCCTGGCTGATCTGCTCCGCGACTTCGTCCAACTTCTTCTCGTCTTGCAGTTTGAGAGCCGAGAGGGCGGTGACGTCCTTCTTGGCGAAGGCTTCTTTCAGAACCTTCGCGTAGTCCTTGGGCTGTATTTCGAACTTCGTACCTTCTTCTTCGATGACGCGGAACTTCATGGCCAACTCGGCGCGGTCGTGGATCGAGTTGCCGTTAAAGACGGTCCGTTCGTAGGCGGCGATGGCCATGGCGATGGCATCGCGGGTCGGCTCGGTGCCGAACGCTTCGAGGAATTTGGGCGTGTAGTCCTCCTTCTTGCGGATGCGCAGCACCAGCAGATGCCAGGCGTCTCCCTCCTTTTCGGCGAACATCTCGATGGGATTGGTGGGCGGGCCCTGCGCCTGCTCCTCGAGCGAGGCGGCCCGGCCGTCCCAGAATTGCCGGAACGCAAACGAAGAGTTCATCACCGTCGGCGCACTCATGCCGCCTTTGCCTCCGAGAATGCCGATCGAAACCGGCGATTGATCGGTGAACCCGCGCTTGGGATCGTGGCACGACGCGCACGAGATTGTACCGTCGGACGACAGCGCGTGGTCGAAGTAAAGACGCCGTCCCAACTCCCAGCGCGCGACCGTCATCGGATTCTCGAGCGGCGTCTTGGGCGCTTCGGTGAGCCCGAGCGGGAGTTTGACCTTCACGATCTGCCGAGTGATCTTCAGTCCGGTCGTCGGATCGATGACTTCTTCGCTGGCGGGGTTCCAGAACTGCGGCAGCTTGTTCCACTCGCCCATGTTCTGCGCGGTGACGAAGACGATCGGCTGATCCTTGGCGAAGGGGAGCTTGGCCTTGGCGCTGGGTATTTGAAATTCGAGCGAAGTGGGGTCTTTGAGCTGGGCGGACGCGGGAAAGGCGAGGCCGAGCATGCAGAGCGTTGCCAATGTCCTCATCGAAAGAATCCTCGGGAAAGTGCGGGGTCGGCGGGGGGCGTACAAAGATTATAGACGCGGCGCCGCGACTAGCAATCCACGAATGCGCCCGCGTGCGGTACACTAGAAAGGAAGCGACCCGCGACCTGAAGTTCAGGAGGCAACGCATGCCCTCGCCATTCCCAGGGATGAACCCGTATCTGGAACGTCGTACCGTCTGGCACGACTTTCATAACGGCTATCTCTATGCCTGCCGCGATGCACTGGCTTCCCAAGTTTCGGAGAACTTTGTGGTTCGGGTCGACGAGAATGTTTACTTCCACGAAATTGACGGCGCGGAACACCGATCGTTCGGCCGCCCGGATTTAAGCATCAACGCTCTTGGACGCGAATCAGGCGGAGTCGCGGTTGCTGCCTCATTCGCGCCAGCACAGCTCGAACTCGAATTACCCGAGTACGACGAAGAACGCCTTTCCTACCTCGAAATCCGCGACCGCGATCAGTGGACGGTTTTAACAGTAATCGAACTCCTCAGCCCGACGAACAAGTACCGCGGCACGAATCGCGAAAAGTTCCTCAACAAACGCTTGGAACTTCTGCACAGCCAGGTTCATTATATCGAGATCGACCTCTTGCGCGGCGGGCCGAGGGTTCCGGAAGGTGAGCTCCCCGCGTGCGACTACTACGCGATGGTAAGCCGTCGGCAGCAACGGCCGCGTGTTGACTTTTGGCCGATCGCCTTGCGCGAGCGGTTGCCGAGCATCTCCGTGCCGCTCAGCGCGGGGCACGCCGAAGTCTTGCTGGATCTGCAAGCTCCGCTACACCGCGTGTACGACGGCGCTCGCTACGGCAACTACATCTACCGCGGCGAGCCGGAGCCGCTGCTCGCCGAAGCCGATCAGGAGTGGGCAAAAGGTTTGATTGCGAAGCGTGAGACGGCAGGCACGGCTCCCGTTCCTGGTACGACCCCATGAGTCCATTGGCCGTTACTTACGAAGAACAGCTCAAACGCGATCCGAGGTGGGCGTTAAACGAAGGCGGCAAACATTCGAGCAATCGAGCGCCGTTTTCAAAGCGCTGCACACCATCGCCAATCGGCTGAACGCACTCGGCGTTCCGTACGCAGTGATCGACGGCATGGCGATGTTCCAGCATGGCTTGCGACGCTTCACAGACCACGTCGATATCCTCGTCACGAAAGCGGATCTCCAGAAGATCCACGCCAAACTCGACGGTCTCGGCTATCTGCCGCCGTTTACCAATAGCAAACACTTCCGCGATACCGCCCTGGGAGTGAAGATCGAATTCTTTACCACGGGCGATTTCCCCGGCGACGGCAAACCCAAGCCGGTGGCGTTTCCCGATCCCAGGGACGTCGCCTTCGAAGCGGATGGCGTCCGTTATATTCGGTTGCCCGCATTGGTGGAACTCAAGCTTGCGTCCGGCATGACGAACCCCGGTCGGCTTAAGAATCTCGCGGACGTTCTCGAACTCGTCAAAATACTTCGGCTGCCGAGGGACTTCGCCGAGCAATTGCATCCATTCGTAGGCGGCAAGTTCGCCGAGTTGTGGCTCGCCGCCGATCAAGATCGCGAGGACGCGGAACCCGCGAGCTGAGCCGATAAAGGCGACGACTGCCCGGTTCTTACATCCCGCCCCCTTCGCTCAGTTCCTGGAAGATGCGGTTGAAGTGGTGGGCGCAGCGCTGGAACACATGCAGCAGCGCCGGCTCGAACTGCCCGGGCGATCCCTCGAAGATCAGATGCATCGCGGTGGCGTGCGAGAGCGCGGGTTTGTAGACGCGGCGCGAGCGCAGGGCGTCGTAGACGTCGGCGATCGCCACGAGCCGCGCCGACAGCGGAATTTCGGTGCCGGACAGACGGTCGGGATAGCCGTTGCCGTCGAAGCGTTCGTGATGGTGCCGGGCGATGTCGATCGCCATTTGCAGAAACGCCACCGCGGACCCGTGCGTCGAGGCGACCTCCTGGAGCGTGTCGGCGCCGATGATCGTGTGCGCCTGCATCAGAATCCGCTCGTCGGGCGTCAGTTTCCCCGGCTTCAGCAAGATGTGATCGGGCAGCCCGACCTTGCCGATGTCGTGCAGCGGCGAGCAGCATTCCAGCATCTCGATGAAGTTCTGATCGATCTGACTCGCAAAGCCCGGCGTAACCGCGGCCTCCTCGGCGAGCACCCGGCAATAACGCTGGATGCGCATCAAATGGCTCCCCGTCTCCGTGTCCCGATGCGACACCAACTTGGCCAGCGACAGCACCAGCGCATTGCGCACCGCGACGAGATCGACGTCGCGATCGCCCAGATTCTTTTCCAGCTCTTTGTTGACGGACAGCATCCGCAAGTTGAGCAACTCCGCGCGGTCCTGAGCTTCCTTGAGCCGAAGCGCCGTCTTGACACGGCCCTGTAGCTGAATGACGCTGAACGGCTTGATGAGGTAATCGTCCGCCCCTTGCAACAGGATCCGCGCCAATTCGTCGGAGGTTGCCTTTCCGGAGAAGACGACGATTTTCAGATGCGAGCTGGGAGGATTCTTGCGAAGCTCCATGAGCACTTCTTGGCCCTTCATCTCGGGCATGTACTGATCGAGCAAGACGAGATCGTACGGACGTTTCTTGAGCATCTCGAGCCCGACGGCGCCGTTGGGGGCTTCGTCGCACTGGATGCCGTCGGCTTGCAGCACCTGCGAGCAATAGGTGCGGATGCTCGGTTCATCGTCGACGATGAGGACGCGCGCGCTTTTGGCGACGCCGGGGGCGCTCTCGTATTTGAACTGACGCGCATCGGCGAGCATTCGGCCCGCGGCTTCTTGCGGCAAGTAATCGCGCATCTCCGGTTTCAAGAACGGCAATAGCGTCGCCATCAATGCTTGCGGCGTCGCGAACCGCTGGTTCGCGTCGGGGTTGAGCATCTGCATCATGACGGCGTCGAGTTCCGGAGAGATCTCGGGACGGTTCACGCGCGCCGACGGAGCCGGCATCGTGCAGCGCCGCGAGATCTCTTCCACCAGCGAGCCGCCGGTCGGGAACGGCAGCCGGCCAGTGAGGCACCAATAGAGCGTGCCGCCCAGCCCGAAGATGTCGGCGCGGATGTCGACGTTGCTGGCGTCCCGCGCCTGCTCGGGGGCGAGGAAGTCGAAGCTGCCCAGGATAACTCCCGGCTTGGTCACTCGACTTTCAAGATTGCGCGCCAGCCCGAAATCCAGAAGCTTGGCCTGGCCTTCGGAAGTCAGAATGATGTTGGAGGGTTTAATGTCTCGATGCACGAAGCGATACTTGTGCGCTTCGGCGAGGGCGCTGGCGATCTGGTAGATGACGTCGCAGGCCTTGGACACCGGGAGGACGCCGTGATGCTTGACGTACTCTTCGAGGTCCTGGCCGGGGACGTATTCCATGACGAAGTAGCGGAGGTAAGAGCCGTCGACTTCGCTGGTGGGGGAAACGCCTGCGTCCATGGCGGCGACGATATTGGGATGGTTGAGCTGGGCGACGGCGCGGATTTCGGTGGTGAAGCGCTGCAGCACGCGGACGTCTTGCTCGGGATTGACGGGAAGGACTTTAATAGCGACGATTCGGCGGAGGGAGATATGCTCGGCGCGAAAGACGATGCCCATGCCGCCGGCGCCGATGCGGTCGAGCACGCGGTAGTTGCCCAGGATGAGGCCGAAGGTGGTGCCGGCGAGGATGCGGGCGCGCTGGTAGTTGGTGATGAGGTTGTGGGCCAGGAGCAGATCGAGGACGGTTTCTTCCCCGCGGGCGTGCTTTAATTGCTCGCAAACCTTGGGCGGCAATTGATCCCAGTCCTCGCAGAGCACGATCTGGGAGGCGAGCAATTCTTCCAGATAGCGGGCGCCGAACGAGGCGGCATCCTGGCTGCGGGGTTTGCGTTCCAATAAATTCATGACGAGTTTCCTTGGACGAAGTTAAAATCCTGCGGGATTGCTGGGAGGTCCGACGGGGATGCCGGCCTCTCGTAATTGGGGTCCGATGACGCTAACGTAGCATTCGGGACAGATGCCGTGGCTAAACATTGCCCCGGATCGTTCCTGGATGTAATTTTCGACCTGGTTCCAGTAGTTTTTGTCGTCGCGAATGCGTTTGCAGTAGCAGCAGATAGGCAAGAGTCCCTGGAGTTGCTGCACCTGCGAGAGGGCGGTTTCGACCTCGGCGACGCGGCTGGCGAGGTGCGTTTGCAGCTGGATGAAGCGTTTGCCGACTTGCAAGCGGGCGCGGAGTACTTCGCGATTGAACGGTTTGGTGAGATAGTCGTCCGCGCCGCTGTCGAGTCCCTGGACGAGGTCTTCTTTAGAATCGCGCGTGGTGAGCAAGAGAATGTAGGACGGAATGGGTCGGGGGACGGTGCGCGCCTTGCGACAGACTTCGACGCCGTCGAGGAAGGGCATCATCCAATCGAGAATGGCGAGCAGGGGCGCATCGGGCGCCATGAGGGCGTCGGCAGCCGACTGGCCGTCGCGCGTGACCTGGACTTCGTAACCCAGGCGGATCAAAGTGGCTTCCAGCAAGTGGCAGGAAACCGGATCATCCTCTGCGATGAGGACTTTCATAGGAACAGAACTCCTTGACGCGGTGGCAATTTACTTCCCCGGTTGATCTAGAACACTGCGAACTTTATGCGCCAGCGCCCGCGGGGTGAAGGGTTTTTGTAGAAAATCGACTTCCGCTTGCAGGATGCCGTGCCGAGCCACGGCGTCGTCGGTGTACCCCGAGATGTAAAGCACTTTGAGAGGGTAGCGCAATGCGTAGAGGCGATTGGCCAACTCTCGGCCGCTCATATGGGGCATCACGAGATCGGTGATGACCAGGTCGATGGGACCGGGATGTTCGTTGCAAAGCCGGATGGCGTCGGGCCCGTTGCCGGCCGTCATGACGGTGTAGCCTTTCAGTTCCAGCGACTTGGCGGCGAGTTCGAGAATGCGTTCATCGTCCTCGACGAGCAGGATGGTTTCCGAACCCCCCGGCGCCGGGCCCTCGACGGTTTGAGGCTGGGGAGAGTGTACGGCGCTTTGCAGACGCGGCAGATAAACCAGAAAGGAAGTCCCTTGTCCCAGTTGCGTATGGACCGCGATCGAGCCCCCCACTTGCTGGACGATGCCATAGACGGTCGCCAGGCCCAGGCCGGTGCCTTTGCCGGGTTCCTTGGTGGTGAAGAAGGGTTCGAAGACGCGGGCGCGGGTCGCCTCGTCCATGCCGGAACCGGTGTCGTGAATCGCGAGCAGGACGTAGTCGCCCGCCTTGCCCCCCAGATGTTTCTGGGCGAATTCTTCGGAGAGGTGCACGTCGCGAGTTTCGAGGGTCAGGACGCCCCCTTCGGGCATGGCGTCGCGGGCGTTGACGACCATGTTGAGGACGACCTGTTCGATCTGCGAAGGATCGGCGAAGACTGACCCGACTTGGCGTCCCTTGAGCGTGATGAGCTGAATGTCGGCGCCGATAAGGGGTCTGAGCATTTTCTCCAGATCGGCGACGACGGCGTTGAGGTCGAGCACGACAGGCGCCAGGACGGTCCGTTTGCTAAAGGCGAGGAGTTGCCGGGTGAGCTTGGCGGCGCGGTCGCCGGCCTTTTGGATCTCCCAGACGAGACTGCGGACCGGATCGTGTTCCGGGACGTGCCTGAGGATGAGTTCGGAGTAGCCGGTGATGATGGTGAGCAGATTGTTGAAATCGTGCGCGACGCCGCCGGCGAGTTGCCCGAAGGCTTCCATCTTCTGCGCTTTGAGGAACTGCTTCTCGAGCTGAATATGTTCGGTGACGTCGTGGGCGATGACCAGGCGCGCTTGCTTGCCGTTAAGTTCGATGGAACTCGTGGCGATCTTTACCTTGAGGAACGCGCCGTCCTTCCGGCGATGGGTCCAGACGCCCGGCGATTCGGCCGGGGAATCGGCGATTTGGGAGAGCGTTTCGAGGAGGCGTTCTTTCTCGGCCTCGCTGCGGATATCCAGGACGGTCATGGCGAGGAACTCGTCGCGCGAGTAGCCGTACGTTTTGACGGCGGCGTCGTTGACTTCCAGGAAGCGCAGCGTCTGCGGATCGAAGACCCAGATGGGGAAGGGATTCGTTTCGAAGAGGACGCGATATCGGCCTTCGGTGATTTGCAGGGCGGATTCGCTCGCTTTGCGCTGGGTGACGTCGATGTGGCAACCGCTCAACTTGGTCGGTCTGCCGCTGGCGTCGAGCGTCGCATTCGCCTTCGCCATGATCCAGCGGTACGAGCCGTCCTTGTGCCGTAGCCGATATTCCGGTTCATAGGGCTTAAACGGGGGCCCCATGCTTTCGCTCATGGCAGCCAGCACCTTCGGATGGTCCTCGGGATGCAGTCGCTCGAACCAGGCGTCGCGCAGGTTCGGGAGTTCGTGATCCTTGAAACCCAACTGACTTTTGCAGCGCGGACAGTACCAGACCCGGTTCGTGCGAAGATCCAACTCCCATAGCCCGATATTCGACGCGTTGAGCGCCAGTTCCAGCTGCGCCCGGCTCTCCACCAGCGTGTCGGCCAACCAGCGCTGCTCCGGTCCGTGATCCGACGTCGGCTGTTTCACGACGGGGAGCGTTCCGATCGTCTGCGGAAATAGCCCATGGATGAGCAGCGGCACCTTCGCGAAAAAATCGGACTTGAGCACGAAGCCGTCGGCGCCGACGTCACGGGCCGCGGTCTGGTACTCCGTCACCTGCGTGCCGGTCATGAGTATGACGCGCGGCGCCTCCGCGTTCGCCTTGAGCCGACGCGTCGTCTCGAAACCGTTCATCTCCGGCATCGCCACGTCGACCAGGATCAGTTCCGGCTTCAGGAGTTCGCATTGATCAAGCGCCTCACGACCGTTGGCGGCCCGACCCACGACTTTGATGCCCGGGTCCGAAGCCAGGAAGGTTTCGACGAGGTTCAAAAACGACTGGCTATCATCGACCAATAATAAGGAGAGCGCCATGACGGTACGGCTTTCAACGGGGAGTGTGGGGAGAGCCGATCCTTCGACTTGCTGAAATGTACGTTGAGTTTAGCGGTCGTGCCAGTTAATTTATCCTGAGAGAGTATCAGGGAATCCCTGATACCGGTCTAAGGTCCACCGAAAGAAAGGCAGTGCCATGCCGCTCGATCGTCGACAAATGCTCACCACCCTCGGCGCCGGCGCCCTTGCCGTGTCGCTGACCAAGAACGCCCACGCCCAGCGTCAGCCCGATCTTATCCGCACCGAAAACCTGCGCGAAGGGACCACCGACTGGCAACTCACCTACACGCGCGTCGACCCCAAGTTCAAGTATCGCTCGCCGCTCATCGAAGGCTACGTCAGCAAACAAAGCGTCGCCGCCGGCGAGACGCTCGACTTTTTCGTCTCCACCGATCCCGCCAGCCCCTTCACGATCGACATTTATCGCATGGGCTACTACGCCGGCAAGGGCGCCCGCCATCTGCGCCGGCTCGGGCCCTTCGACGGCAAAGTCCAAACCACCCCCGACGTCGGCCCCCAACGCCTGCGCGAATGCCAGTGGGACGTCTCCGCGCGAATCGCCATCCCCGCCGACTGGCCCAGCGGCGTCTACCTCGGCAAACTCTCCGGCGTCAAACATCGCTACCAATCCTACGTCGTTTTCATCGTCCGTGACGACCGCCCGGCCGACTTCCTCTTCCAGTGCTCCGACAACACCTGGCAAGCCTACAACAAATGGCCCGACGACCATTCCCTCTACACCAACGACCGAGCCGACCGCCTGGTCCTCGTCTCCGACGTCAAGGTCTCCTGTGATCGGCCCTACGGCAAATACGTCCAGATCTATGACAACCCCCTGTCGCAAGGCAGCGGCGAGTTCCTGCTCTGGGAGTATCCCCTCGCCTTCTGGATGGAACAGCAGGGATACGACGTCACTTATTGTTCCAACGTCGACGTCCACCAGAGCGTCAAGACGGTCACGCGCTGCAAGTCGTTCCTCTCCGTCGGCCACGATGAATACTGGAGCCGGCAGCAGTACGACCACTGCATGGAAGCGGTCCGCGAAGGCGTTCATTTCGCCTTCCTCTCGGGCAACTCCGTCTGTTTTGTGACGCCGTACTCTCCGTCCGCCAAGGGCGTTGCCAATCGCATCCTGCAGCGCGGCGGCCGCTTCGGCGGCATCCGCGAAAACGAACGCACTTACATGGCCGACCTTCCCCTCGTCGCGCCGAACGAAGCCACCCTCATCGGCGCCCAGACCATTTCCCCCTTCAACGGTTCCGGCGACTGGATCTGTACGCGGCCCGAACATTGGCTCTTCAAAGGTACGGAGATGAAGGCGGGCGAACGCATTCCCGGGCTCGTCGGTTGGGAATTTCACGGCGACCCCGCCAAGATCGCCGGCCTGGAAGTCATTGCCGAGGGGACGACGAGCAACGGCCGAGACCGCGAGGCGCACTGGACCGCGACCATTTATCCAGGGCCCAAGGAGAACGTCGTCTTCAACGCGTCGACGATCTACTGGGCGCAGGCCCTGAGCTCGCCGCCGGGGCATATGTTGCCCTACTCGCACTACGGCCGACCGCACGGGCCCGATCCGCGCGTGCAGCGCATCACGCGCAACCTCTTCGAACGCTTCCGCGGCCAAAAGACCCCTTGACAGGGACGATATCGATGTGATATCACATTGGCATCGACCCAATCTCTACTTTCGGAGGGTTTATGAGTCAGGAACGAACGATCGCGCTGTCCACCGGCTGGGGCATGTTGGCGGTCAATCTCGTCTGTCTGCTGCTCGGTCCGGTGCTGTTCTTCGCAGGCATCGGCTTTGCCGCGAATAACCAGGACGTCGCGGCCGGCCTGCTCATCGTCACCGGCATCGTCCTTTTTATCGGCACGCTCATTTCCCTTAACGGCCATCTGACGCTGCAACCCAACGAAGCGTGCCTCATCAACCTCTTCGGTTCTTACGTCGGCACCGCCCGCGACAGCGGCTTCTGGTGGGCGAACCCGTTCTACACCAAAGTCAAACTTTCCCTCCGCGCCCGCAACTTCGAAAGCAGCAAACTCAAAGTCAACGACAAGCAGGGCAACCCCATCGAGATCGCCGCCGTCATCGTCTGGCGCATCGAGGACACTGCTCAGGCGAGCTTCGACGTCGAGAACTACGAACAATACGTCAAAGTCCAGAGCGAATCCGCCCTGAGACATCTTGCGAATAGCTACGCCTACGACCACGGCGAAGCTCATGAAACCACCCTACGCAGCGGACTCGACGAGGTTTCGCAAGCGCTGCGGAACGAGCTGCAAGATCGCCTGGCGAAGGCCGGCGTGCGCGTCGACGAAGCGCGGCTGACGCATCTCGCTTACGCTCCCGAGATTGCCCAGGCGATGTTGCGCCGTCAACAGGCCGAGGCGATTATTTCCGCACGCCAAAAGATCGTGCACGGCGCCGTCAGCATGGTCGAGATGGCCTTGCGCGAACTTTCCGAGAAGAACGTCGTGCATCTGGACGAGGAACGCAAAGCCGCGATGGTCAGCAATCTCCTCGTCGTCCTGTGCGGCGAAGCCGAGGTCCATCCCGTGGTGAACGCGGGCACTCTGTACAACTAAATCCCATGAAACCGAGAAAATCATTCCTGTTACGGATGGATCCCGCCCTGTACGAGGCGCTCGAGGCCTGGGCGCAGCAGGACCTGCGCAGTCTCAACGGACAGATCGAGTTCCTCCTGAAGGAAGCCCTGCGCAAACGCCGGAAGGAAGTGCCGGAGGAGGAAGAGGAGAAGTAAGAAAGCCGGCGGAAAGCCCAGGGATGGCTATCCCTGGGGACGCGCCCGGATCAGCATCCCATATCCGCGCGGCGGGCGCTCCCCCAGGGATAGCCATCCCTGGGCTTTCGACGTCCGTATTCTCATGGGACTTTAATGAGCCCGTCTGCTATCGTAAGAGGGTCGGTCCCTACCTTGGTCGCTCACGTTTTCCGGAGTTGATAGCCATGATCGTTCGAACCTCTCCTCGCTCCCTTCGGCGAGCCGCGTTTACGCTTCTGGAAATGATGATCGTCGTTGCCATCATCGTTGCCATCGCCGGCGTCAGCGCGACGTTCTACTTCAGTCAGGCCGACGAAGGCAATCGCACCAAGGCGGCTCAGGAGATGTCCCAGATCCGCGCAATGGCCGTCCGCTACAAACTTGCCAAGGGCCAGGTTCCGGGCAGCCCCGGCGTCATCAACGACTGGAAGGGGGGCGAAGTCGTTCCCCCGCAGAGCCCGTGGCGAACCGACTACTCGATCAGCGGTTCCGATACGCTGCAAGATCCGATTCTCATCCATTGCACCGATAATGCCGGGAAGACGTTCACCCTCTCCCCCAAGGGCATGAACGACCCCTACTCCAACTAACGGAACGGCCTCATGAAGCGGAACGGCTTCACGCTCCTGGAGATCCTCCTCGTCATGAGCCTGATCGTGATCGGGGCGACCCTGGCGTTTCCGATCTACGACGAGTTCTTCGATCCCCATAACCTCGACGTCGGCGTCAGCAAAGCCTGGATGGAACTCACCGAAACCCGTTCGCTGGCCATGTCCGAAAGCACGGCGTATCGCTTCTCCATCAAGGAGAATACCGGCGAATTTCGCATCGAGCCGGACGATCCTGCCGATACCGAAGAACAGATCGTCTCGGAAGGGACGCTCCCCAAGCAGTGTTTGTTCGTGCAATCCACAGAAGCGGTGCCGTCGGAAAACCCGACCCCCGGCTCGGAGTGGCAGACGGTGGTCGTCTTTTTGCCGGACGGTTCCGCCCGTCAGGGGGGCGAACTCTTGATCGGCGTGAAGGGCCTGACGCCGGCGCGGATCCGCATTCGCGATCTGACGGGGTCGCTGTCGCTGGAAAAGAACCTGCCGGAGGCGCAGCCGTGAACGCGCGAAAAGGCTTGACGCTGTTCGAAGTCGTGATCGCGCTGGCGATCTTCTTGATGTCGATGGCCGCCATCTTTCAGCTCATCGAGTACAACACGCGCAGCGCGTTCGAGGTGGAACAGCTCACGCAGGCGAGTCTGCATTGCCAGAGCAAGCTCGCGGAACTCGCCTCGGGCGCCGTGCCGTTCGAATCCGCGGGCCTGACGCCGTTGGACGACTCGGCGGAATGGTTTTGCCAGGTCGACGTTTCGGAGGACGTCGCGCTCGGGTTGCATTTCGTCGAGGTCACCGTACAGCACGGCGACGGCGATAACCCCGAGGTCAAAGTCACGCTTCGGCAAAAGATGATCGAACCCGCCATGCGCGGCAGCACCCACGACGCCAGCGCCCTCGCCGCCGGAGGCGCCCCATGAGTCGTAGCCGCGGCGGCTTTACCCTGTTCGAAATGATCCTCGCCCTGGGGATCGGCGTGATTCTCCTGGGTTCGCTCTATACGCTCCTGGAGACGCAGACCGAGCAGACCGATCAGGCCCAGCGCGTCATTCAGGAAGCCGCCCTCGTGCGCTCCGTGTTCCAGCGGATGACGGCCGATCTACAAGGGTGCCTGGCGTCGATCGATCCGAAGCTGCTCCCCGAATCGGGCGCCGTCGAGGGAACGACGACAACAACCACGACCGCCTCCGAGGACGAGACGATGCCTGCGGAAGCGTACGCGCCGGCGTTCAACGTCGGCATCCAGGGGGAGGCGACGTACCTGATGATGACGACGGGCCGAATGCCGCGCGAGGTGCTGGGGCGCGACCAGGTGAAGCTCAACGCCTCGCCGCCGATCGGCGACTTAAGGCATGTCACGTATTGGCTTTTACCCGAGGAGGAAGGGGGCGGGCTGGCGCGGCGCGAACTGGCGCACGTCACCAGCGTCGACGCCGACATCGTCCCCCCCAACATTCCGAGCGGCTCGAAATACATGCTGGCCAAGGAAGTGGTCGGTCTGGAGTTCGGCTATGTCGACGGCCGGGTTCAGGGGGCGACGGAAATCGCCTGGCGCAGCCTGGATCTCGACGAGGAGACGCTGACGCTCCCCAAGGGGCCCCCCTCCGCCGTCGTCGTGACGCTGACGTTTCGCAGCGAAGTCGGCGAGCCGCGCACGTATCGCCAGGTCATCGCCCTGCCCGGCGGCAACAATTTTCCGATCCCCTGACGGAGCCCTCCCATGCAAAAGCGCAAAGCGGTCGTGCTCCTCGCCGTTCTCGTGGTGACGGTCATCCTGTCGCTCAGCGCCTACCAGAGCACGGAGACGGTGCTCGCCGAGCTAAAGGCGGCGACCAATAGCCACAACGCGGTCCAGGCCCGGCTCTTCGCCGAGAGCGGCATCCACTATGCAGCGATGATGCTCAGCACGCCCGACAACGTGACGAACCTCTTAAATGACAATCCTTATCATAATCCCGACAAGTTTCGCGACGTCGCCGTCTCCAGCGAAGAGGGTTCCCAGGTGGCCGGCAAGTTTCGCCTGATCGCTCCGCTGGACCCCGATGACGCGTCGTCGGGCGAACCGTTCCGCAGCGGCGTCACGGACGAGGGGGGCAAGCTCAACCTCAACACCCTGATGAAGGTCGACCCGACCGGCCAAACGCTCATCGACGCGCTCCTGAAACTCCCCGGCATGACCGACGAAATCGCCAATGCCATCGCCGACTGGATCGACGCCGATCATACCCCGCGCTCCGGCGGCGGCGCCGAGAATGCCGCGTATTCCGAGCTGGGTTACCGCTGCAAGAACGGTCCGCTCGATTCTGTCGAGGAACTCCTGTACGTGAAAGGCGTCACCCGCGACCTTCTCTACGGCCCCGATCTGAATCGCAACAACATCAAGGACGCCGGGGAGGCCGAGTCCGATTCCAACGGCAATCGCGGCTGGATCCACTACCTCACCGTCTACTCGCACGAATCCAACCGCGACGTCGAAGGGACCCAGCTCGCCTTCATCAACAACAGCGACCTGCTCACCCTCTACGGCACGCTCTTTCCCGTCGTCGGCGAAGACCTCGCCAAGTTCGTCGTCCTCTATCGGCAATATGGCTCGGCCGCCGCTACTGGCAAGACGCAATCGTTCGGCGGTTCGCTCTCCGCTTTGATGGGCGGCGGGAAGAAAACCCAGAGCGCCGGGACCGTGCCCGGCGACCTCAGCGCCTACCAGATCAACCCCGGCCGATCGCCCGTGCAGAAGATCAAGTCGTTCTTCGACCTCACGGACGCCTGGGTGTCGGTCAAGAGTTCCGACCCGAAAAAGCCGGCCACGCTGTACGCGAGTCCGCTGAATGACGAGGGGAAGCGGCGCGAACTTCTCCCCAAGCTGTACCAGACCGCCTCGCTCTCCGCCGAAGCCGACATTCCCGGCCGGATCAACGTCAACACTGCCCCGCTCGAAGTCCTTCTGGGCATTCCCGACTTGAGCGAAGCCGAGGCGAAGACGATCGTTGCCGCCCGGCCCAAGTTCTCCGCGACCGACCAGGGGGGCGCGATGTTCCAGTCGCCGACCTGGCTGCTCACCGAGGCCCGGCTCAACGTGGCGACCTTGCGGAAGATCGAAAAGTACGTGACCACGCGCGCCCAGGTATTTCGCGTGCAGTCGGAAGGATCTTTCGAGAACGGCACGGGCCCGCGCAGCCGGGTCGAGGCGGTAATCGACATCAACAACGGCCGGCCGCGGTTTCTTTTGTACCGCGACCTGACGGAGTTGGGGCGAATCCCGAAGTAATCGTGAAAGCCCAGGGATGGCTATCCCTGGGGATTTCCAGATAAAGGAGCGTCACCTTGGCTCGGTTCTTGGCGATCGATTGGGATCAACCGGCACTGCGCGTCGTGCTGGCGAGCGGCTCGACTTCGGGCGTTCGCGCCCTCAAAGCATTCTCGTGGACGGCGCCCGCGGATTTCTCGGCCGCGACGGCGGAATCGGCGGGGCGCGCGTTTCGCGAGGCGCTCAAGAAGGAAGCAGCCGCCGGGCTCGGCGTCTGGATCTGCCTGGGACGCGACCGTCTGCTGCTCCGCGACATCGAGTTTCCGCCAGTTCAGGAACACGAAGAGCCCGCCCTCGTGCGTTTCCAGGCTGCTCGCGAGATGGGCGACGGCAGCGAAGAACAGGTGCTCGATTACTGCATCACGCGCCCCGGCGTCCTGGGCCGCGAGTCGCGGCAGGCCGTCGTCCTCGCGGTGAAGAAATCCTTACTGCAAAGTTTGCAGGCGTTTTGCCAGGGCGCCGGGCTCAAGCTCGAGGGCGTGACGGCCCGACCCTTCGCCTGGCTCGGCGCCCTCCAGCGCGGCCAGGTCGATCTGCAAGGAACCATCGCGAGCCTCGGCATCGGCCAACGCCAGGCGGAACTCTGCGTCTTCGAAAGTCAGAAGCTATTACTCGCGCGCTCGCTCCCGCTCGGCGCCATGCTGGCCGGTGAAGTGACCCGCAATCTGGCATTGTTTGGCGTGCGCGCCGGCGCCGCGGTACGCTCGCTCACGCTGGCCGGCATCGACGATCCGCAGCTCAAGACCGCCGCGGCGGAGGTCGGCGTGCTACGCCAACCCGCCAGCGACGCCTCGGACGATTACGCAGCCGCGCTGGGGTTGGCGCACCTGGTCAGTACGTCGGTCCCCCCCATCAATTGGCTGCGCCCCAAACAGCCTCGGCCCGTTCGGCAACGCAAGAAAGAGTACGCCTACCTCGGCGTATTCCTGACCGTGGCCGCGGCGCTCGTGCTGTGCGTGGTCGGCTTTTTGGTTCTGCGCAACAAACGCCTCGAGATCGGCACGCTCGAAAAGATGAAGAAGAACCTCGCCGACGAACACAAGGCGCTCGAGAAAGATCTGGAGAACATCGCCTACCTGCGCGACTGGGAGAACGCGTCGATTTCGTGGGCGGATGAATCGTACGACCTCGCCGCCCGCATGCCGCACCTGGTCGGTCTGCACCTCAATCAGCTCAACGCGAAGGTGACCCTGAACCCCGCGCAGGCAAGCAAGAAGAAGAATGAGCCGCGCGAGAAGTGGGTCGCCAACATGAACTTTTCCGGCTGGGTGCCCCCCAAGCACGAAAGTGAGCTCCTGACCTTGCAGAAGTCGATTCAGTCGGACAAGCACCTTCGGCTCAGCCCCGGCAAACGCAACGCGGCCGACAAGAAATCGGGCGAGTTCGAGTACCTGCTCGACATCGCCAAACAGCCGGCCAGCGAGTACCGCACGGAACTGATCGTCCCCAAGAAGGTCGAACCGCCGGCCGAGATTGAAGAGAAGAAGGAAGAAGTCAAGGAAGGGGGCGAATCGTGAACGTCCGCGAACGTCAACTTTTGACCGGACTCGCCGGCATCGTCGTGCTCGTCGGCGGGTACTTCGTCGTCGACTATTTTTTCCTGAAGCCGCTGAAGACATACAACGCCTCCCTCGCGAAACTCCGCATGGAGACGTCGCTCAAGCAAGACGAGATCGTCGCAGTCCTGGGCGCCCGCGAAGAACTGGAAACGAAATGGAAGAAGCGCTCGCTCAACCCGGAGAGCGCGCCGCTGGACTACCACAATTATCTGAACGTCCTGCTCAGGGAAAGCGGCATCAAGGGGAACGTGCCGCCCCCCGCCAAGGTCGAGCACGCCTTCGGCAAGCACACCGCACTCGAGTATAACGTCAAGTTTCCCGGCAGCGTCGACTTCGCCAAGATTATGACGTTCCTCACCAAGTTCGAAAGCACGCCCGTCGCCCATCGCATCAAGGAATTCACCATCCATCGCTCGGACAGCCGAGGCTCTGCCGGCGAGTTGAACGCGAGTTTCAAGATCGAGGCGCTGATTCTGGGCTGGCTCGATCCCGTGAAGGATCGGCTCCATCAACCCGATTTCACGAAGCGCGATGTTCTCGAATCGGGACGCCCGCACGAATTGGCCTCGCTGCGCAATCCGTTCGTGGGCGAGTTGGAGCCGCCGCCCGTGGTGAAGAAGGAGGAGCCGAAGAAGGTCGAGGAACCGGTCGTCGACGTCGGCCCCGATCCGCGCGACTACATCAAGCTGACGCTGATCGACGAAGTGGATGGCGCCCATACGGCTTGGTACAAGAACCACCTCTTTGGCGGCCCCGAGAAGCGGCTCCTCACCAAAGCGAAGTCGGGGTTCGACACTTTCCCCGTCACCAACGAAGATCGCACGCACATTTTTCTGAAGGCCAAGGTGCTGAAGATCGCCTCGCGCACGGTCTTCTTCCAGGTAGCCGAGGACGTCTATCGTTGGGAGGCCCACGAGACGCTGGGCCAGGCCATGCGTCGTCCGATGAGCGACGCCGAGATGGAAGCCGCCGACGTTTCGAATCTCTGGGACGAGGAATTCG
>JBBQPM010000003.1:0-143745 GCA_038217425.1 Gemmatales bacterium | reverse complement strand
AAATCAATGAGGATCCAAGCAGGAAGCACAAGCACGTGCCAAGACATCGGTCATGGATGCCGGAATTTTTTCCAGGACAACCACCGAAAGCGCACTTCGTGCGCATTGCGTATAGGATTTATTCCGGATAGCCAGTGAGTCTTGACACCATTCCCATACGTTAGTCTGCATGTCATACAGGCCAAGGCGATTTGAATGGTTTAGGCCGACAGCTACAATTTCTTGTAGATAATTGCCTTTTTGACCCCTTCGCGTATCTGGGGTCAGTTTAACTTTGGCGGGAGGACATTGGGAGATCATGTATGCCTTAATCGGCTTTTTGTCTTTTTCGTCATAAAAATAGTAATCGAATCCACAATCCTCTTTTGAATAGGGCGCGCCGCGACAGGCATATTCCCATTCAGCTTCGGTCGGCAACCGATAGATCCATCCGGCGTCGTTTTCTTGCTCGTTCAAACGTCGAAGAAACTCCTGAACATCATCCCACGAGACCTTAGTAACGGGCAGGAATTCCTGTTCCGGTGATAATGTGAGAACATGCGTCAAGGGAAAAGACATCACCTTCTCCCATTGCAGCATTGTGACTGGATAGATTCCCAAATAGAAATCTGTTGGGATCTCAACCTTATCAGTGCCTGCTTGGCGGTGCGATCCTCCCATCCAATATGATCCCTTGGGGACTAAGGCGAACTCAATTCCCGTACGATTTCTGAACGGCCTCGGAAACGCAGGACATTCGTCCATCAATTTGGTCAGATCGTCCGCACGAAATGGCTGCAATTGCTTCAATCGAGCTAGTTTCGGGTAGTGATCGGCATTCAATCTAAATCCAAGCGCGGCGTTTTCTATTTCCGTGGTGAGGGCAGCAATTTCGTCTCTCTTCCCGCACAACGAAGCGTACAAAGAAGTATCTCGATATTCTGGAGGCAAACGGTCCAGTATTCGAATCGCATCCGAAATTTTAGATACTTTTTCGGCATCTCGAGCTTGATTGTGGAGTTTGTGAATCTCCTCTTTTCTCTGCGCAAAGACACTGGAGAGGCTAATCGGCGTCGGGACCGCCATTTCTGTCGAGCCGCCTTGGTCGTTGGTCAACGAGTCAGATAAACAGGCCGAGATCTTCTCAAACAAGTCCTGGGCGTCTTTTGGTCGAAATCTGATATTGCCCGACATGCAAGAGCCAAGAAGGCGAATGAGCTGGTCGCCAACCCCTAATTCGCGCAGCTCCTCATCCCATCCGAAGCCGGTCGGCGCTCCTCTGGACATTTCGTTTACGAGCATCTGATACCACATGACTCCCAGCGCAAAAACATCGTCGCGTACGTCGGGATCATTACCGGCCTTCTGCTGATCTGACGCATAGAGGGGAGTATGAGCGAAACGTAGAGTGCCGAGAGATTTCCCAGGACTTGTGGGGATTTTCGCCTGCTCAAGCATTGCGCTGGCAGATATGTGGCCGATTCCGAAGTCGGAGATCTTGAGCTGGAGCTTTGCTGGGCCATTCGACTTTTGGAGTAGTACATTGCCCGGTTTTAGATCGCGATGAATGATCGGTTGGGCGAGGCGATGAAACTTTCCCACAATTCCAGCAAGATCTTGAACGATTTGATGGGCTTGCGAAATACGGGCAGACGGAGCTTGACTTTGCCACTCAAGAAACAGCCCGCCGAGATCGCCGCCGTCGATGTATTCGAACCGGAGCCAGGGCGGATCGGCTTGAAGGCGAAAGTCTTCGAGCCGAACAATTCCGGGAATGCCAGCCTGTTTTACTCGCTTGATGACTTCTTTTTCATGAGTGAGAAGACGTTGACGAGCGACAGGATCTGTGCAAAACTTGAAGGCGCAGAATTCGGCATCGTCCTCGACGTGTTGCGCCTTCCAAACTTCGCCCGTACCCCCGCGTCCAAGTAGCTCTAGGAGTTCCCAGCGCTGCTCAAGGCAGGCAGGTCGGTCGCCGGGCTGAAACTGAGGCAAGCCGATGGGAAGAAAGGCTAACAGATCGTCCGGCTTTTGCAAACGAAGGTTGTCGGGAACGGTTGTGCCTGACGGGTCAGCGGGAGTTCGCAGCGATTGACGAGTCACCGAGGGGATCTGCGAGAGGTATAACGTCAGCGCCTTCTTGATTTCTGGCGCACGGTCTCCCGCCAACTCCTCCGAAACCTGAGACGCTATCATCAGAACGTCCGCTACTGGCGTCGGTTGCGCTATCTGATAGATGGTCTCGCGTGCTTCCGCATCGGTTTGTTTCGTCCGCCAAATCTTCCAAAAATCCTCGCCTACTTCGCACATTTCGGCGACGATCTCATATCCCAAGGTTTTGGCGAGCCATTTAGGAAGCTTGGGAAGAACCGCTTCGCCAGCGCAACGGAAGAAATTCAAAGCACTTGCAAGCATGGCATTTCCGTTCTAACGGAGGGATTTGGGGAAATTTCGCGGCTTCCAATGAGTATTCGGAGTCGCCTTGGAGATATTGGAATATCCGCCACTTCCCGCCAAAAACCTCACGAAGTCTCTTCCCCCGTTTCTAGGGACTCTGACCGTAAACGGCAACATCCGTTCAGTACGGCGAGCGAGATTTTGCCTCAAGGCGACTCAATCAATGCCGCATCTCGAAAAATGCCGCGTTTGCGGCTGACTCCACGCAGCGAGGATCTTCATCCAGGGGTGAATCGCTTTCAGTTCACGGGCGAAGTCGCCTTTTTTTCCGGGACGGCACGAACAAAAGATGCTCCAGCTCTGCTATTCGGAGCCGCTAGAGGTGAGCGAGCGGGAGAACCGTCGCAATTTTTATAGACATCTCTCAAAGTGACCGGTACAATTTCGGCGACCCTAATGATCTCTTGCTAGATCCTGCGAGGCCACAGCTGCAAGCCTTCGAGAAATCGCAGCCTTCACGTCGGCTGCGCCCCAGCGATAACGGACTCAAGAAGGAAACGCTAATATGCCCAAACCCGCTGAAGCTAATCTGGTTCAAACCTCTGAACATCTGGCAAAAGACAGAATTCTGGAAGCAATAGGCACCGGGACGCCCTTCTCTGTAAGCGAGCTTGCGGACTTACTTGCAAAGAAGCCTGCTATTGGCAATTCCAAGCCGACACGAAAAGAACTTGCCGCTAGACTGGTTGCTGCATTGCTTCACGACGGACGGATTTTTGAGCATCCCGTGGGTGGAAGAAATCGCACTCTACGGTACGCTAACAATCCCGCCGATCCCAAAAAATATTTCACGAGAAGTGGGCTGCGATCCGTTCAAACACTTTATGCCAAATTGATTAAAGCACGTATTTCCCCTGCCGACATTATTAACGCCGCCGCCAGTAAACTTGATCCCCCGGTGTCTGCGACTCCGACACGCGCAACTACCGGAACTAAATGGCTCCACGACGCCCTCAAGTATTTGCAAGATTTCAAGGCGAAACGCCCCGCTGAAAGCGTTTCACTTCCAGATTTGTTTCGACTCATTGCTGAGCCAAATGGAATTAGCCTTGGCGAATTCCACGATGGCCTGCGCCTGCTATCGGATCAGAATCGAGTCTTACTGGCAGGATGGACCCAGCCGCTTTATTTGCTCAAAGAGGACCGATTCGCCCTGATAGTTGATAAGGAGATTCGGTATTATGTCCGCACTCCTTAATCCTCTGCGAGACTCCTTGCTCGCCAAATTACGCGAAAGAACGGATTTAGACCCATTTAAGGACTTGGTGACAGGGACGAATGAGAACCCTGAAGATATTTTGGGATTTGAAGCCCAACTTCATTCTACCCAACTGGCGCAGCTACGAGCAATCTGTGACAAATATCGAAAAACTCCGTCTCAGGTAGCAAATGAGGGACGACTGAAGAGCGGTATAGCCGTCATCTTGGGAATTCGCGGTGCCGGAAAAACCACCCTTTTTCACAGATTGCGAAATGCTCAGCCGACGGATTTTGTTCTCCGGCCAAGAGACTATCGCCCGGACCGTCCGTTTCCTCAATATTTGCTTCAGGAGATTGTCAGCGAACTGGATCAAAGTAGCCAGAAGCTCGGCAACACACTGCTTGATTCACTTGCGAGTCAGTTAGCCGCAGAAATCACCTTCCGGAAAATTAAGGGAATGACAGAAACGGAATGGCTTCGCGAATATTCAAGATGGAAAACGCCGCCTACTTGGATCGCAAATTATCTTCGCGACTGGATGCTCCACTGGGGCTTGCCCTGGGTTCAGAACGATATTTCGGCTCAAAAGGAGATTCTTCAAACTTTAGAAGTCGTTGATAAGACGTGGGTGATCGCTCCACTTCTGGCTCAGTATATCGGCAACTTGGAACAACTCCAAAGGTTGGCTGAAGTCCATATTCGCGAGTCCGAAAGCGCGGTAGACCTTCAAGGAGTAATTCGGGCAGCATTGTATCGGCGATTGGTGCGTCTTGGTTACGCGGTAACTGAGGAAAGGAAAAAGGAGGCTCGCAATAAATTGATGAGTTTTCTCTTCGATGGATATCTAAAGGAATATCGGGGAGATTCCTCGCCAAATCTTGTCGTTGAAACGCTGCTACGCACCTTGATCGGCCTATTGCACTACTATGGAATCTCACTAATTGTAAGTTTTGATGCCTTAGACACCAACCGTATGCTAGGCGATCCACCCGACAAGGAAAGGACTCACCATTTTTACAGTGGACTTGCAGACTTTCGCGACAACTATGACGCTTCATCCGCAGTCGGCTTTCTACTTTTCTCGGAGGAGGGATATTGGAACGCGACCAGTGGCCTTCGATCAAGCTACGCTCAGGACCGAATTTCAGAAGGAATAGGGGATGTTTCCGGCTTTGGCACTATCGCGACGATTGCACTTGAGCCAGTCGGCTTGGAAATCGGCAAGCGGATTCTCCGGAAGCGACTTGCCCCTTGCCATGAAATGCTAAAATCATGCTTCCCGAACCAAATCGATGCACTTGACGACTTCTTTCCGTTCACGGCGGAAGATGTCGAAAGCTCCTTCTCTTTGAAGTTAAATTCTCTGAGAATGGGGCTACTCAGCCTTAAAGTAGCTTACCAGAAAGCACTGAAGGGCGAGATGATATTTGCGACCGAGATTCTTCAAGTTGAAACTGTTACTGAAGCGACTATTCCAGATCCGCCGCCCTTCGAGGAGATGTGGGTACGTATTCGCTCTCAGATAGTCGAAAATATGGAATCGAACATTAGCGGACTCGCCGACAGGCTACATTCGACACTGAATGATTGGCTATCTGTCGGGGATTTTTCAGCCGAAGGTTGGTCTCTAATCGAGATCGAGCTTAAGAGCTTTGGTGCCACTGCGTATGAACAATTTGTACTTTGTCGCTGGCGGAATGGGAATCAAAGTTTAACTTGTGCCGTTGGGATTTTGGTGGGATTCAAGCAGGGGTTGTCAAATGATCTTAGAAAAAAGCTGGCGATACTGGCTCAGCAGAAGAAGTCGATAAAATATGCGATACTCCTGTATCCCACATCTGGTTGCGCAACGATGCAACCGCCTTATCATGCGCATCTTCCTTCTGGGACAAAAAAGACATGGGAGCAGGCGTCCCCAAGTAAATTTGTGCAGTTGAGACCAATATCGTTCGATCCCGTTATTGACTGGTTATCGGTAGGTGCGCTCATAGAGCAAGTGGGAACAGCGTCCTATGCGAATGCGACGAAAGAGCTTGACGAGTTCATTCGTCAAAAAACCCAGCACCTTAAGACGCATCTGATTCCGAGCTTTGGAGACATTTGATGGAACGCCCCATATGCACTGAATCAATTACGTCATTTTCTTTTACAATCACGGAAAAGGCACGCACTGTGCCCGTAAGCTTGTCTGGCTACTGTCTCAGCGTTGACCGGCAGTATTGCTTGCGAATATCGCCTGAAAATTCGTTCGTCAAGATCCAGAACGTCTCTTTTCAAGACAATGAGGGGCTTGACGATCATGGTGGCGAAGAAGGGAAAAATGGCTGTTTCGAGCGGCGATTTCGGCTGATGGACAATTCTTGGTTTTCGTTTTTGCCATTTCGATTCTTGATGGGCTTTTTGACAATTCGAGCAGAGGTTGAGCTTTTCGACAAAGGCTCACGAAGAATTCAGATTCCCGTCATACTGGTAAAATTCCTTCCAGGCTTCGATAGCTTACAGCTACTTTGGCATACTTGTGGTCTATTGATAGTGCTTGGTATATTTTTTGGTTTCAATGTTGCCTCGGCGTGGACGCGTCTCGGCGTGTTTTTTGGTGCTCTTGTTCTTGCTCCAATTGTCGCGATCTTTTGTCAATTCGAATTACTCAAGCGAAGAGCCAGAACGCTTAAGAATCAGCTTGCGGACGAAGACGACTTAATATAAGTAACGAGTCGATGAATACTCTAGTCGCTTCAAGCGAGAAGACTATGTTTTCCAAAAATAGGGCACTTTGTCTGATTTGTTTGAGCTTGGTGCGACTCGTCTTTATTTGTATTTGTCCTCTCGCGGTCGATGGTCTGGGAATATGCCTTGGTTGGCGCGCAGGTGGATAGAGGAGGGCAAAACACGGAATATTTGCCAAGAGAACCGCCGACGCGGCTGCCCATTTCTCCGTCCAAGTTTTTGCCGATCATTCGAGCGTTGTGGAAAGCGCCTCCGACACGCCTGTCTCCTTGTTCGAACCTATTGTCGCCGATTTTTATGCCGTTGGAACTGCGGAAACCTGACCTTTTATGCGACTTCAATGGGGAGCGGGGATCCAGGTAGCCTTCTATTTTTCACCCTGATAAATGAAATTCATGTCAGCCCAGGATGGCTGCTCGCCTCATCAGGTATGCAATCCAATCGCACATTTTTTCCAAAAAAAAGGCTAAACTTCACTCAATTTCCCAGGCGTTCACACTATATAAGGTAAGGCACCTTGCCTACGCCACTGAAGTTCGCGCAACAAAAACAATCCCAGGCTCTAATACGTGAGCGGCAGTGGCACACCGATACCAAAATGAGCCTGGGTTTTAATTCCCAATGCAGAAACGTGCCAAAACGACAGATCTAATCGAAATGCTCCGAAAGACTACATTCGGCCAAATTTACGGTGAAATGACCGATTATTCTGGAATTCGACCATCCCTCACAAAAAATGAGTTTATTCAGCGTCGGCGATGCGGGTTCTATCTTCCCAAATTATCCAACGTCAAGTTTGAGCGGCACTTTTCCGGCAAAGACTCCTTTTATTTCTTCGGAAACCCAAATTCGTCTGCGCCATATACATTAGCAATCATCGACATCGACGTCATGAAATCGAAAGGAAAGGGAAGCCCCGAAGGAGCCATTGCCTTTGCACAGCATTTGAAGGAAACGTGGCCGGGACTTTGTTGGGAGAAATCCGCGAGCGGCAAAGGACTGGGATGCCCTATTTTTATAAGAAAGGACGGACGAACCGCGATTGAAGTGAATGCGATGCTGAGGAAGCTGGATCGTTGGCTCAAAGCGGAAGCAAGTAGAATTGGCGCCGATATCGAGAACGTAGAGATTAAAGGAACCTTGCCAATAATCACCTACAGGAATGGCAGCCCGGAAGCGATCAAATTTGGGCAATTCGCTCGATTTCCTCGAAGCATTAAATATGCAGACCTTTCAAATGCGCCAGTGTTATCTTGTGAAGAATGGCTCTTGAAGGAGTTTGTCGAGCAGAAAGCAGCAAAAATCAAGATGAGCAGCGGCTCAACTTACCGCCAGGTTATTAGCGATGACGAGTTGGCGGCGATCCCAAAGTACGAAAGGTTATGCCAGCGATTGGTCGGAGAAACAGATTTGAAAGCAAATGCAAGATTCACGGTTACTTCTCATGATTTTGCAATTGCGTGCGTTTTGTTAAAGTTCTTCAAGCAGAATCCAAATAAAGATGGATCTATGCCGATGCGAAGAGCAAAAATGATTTGGAATTCCTTGTTCCACGACGGAAAGGTGCTGCGTCCCTTCAACGATAGGCGCTGGTCAAGAATAAGAAATTGGTTAAGCGAGAAAGGCCATATTGATTGGGTGGATGAAAGATACCAAGCGCCAAATCCAAATACTGGCTTCAAAGGCATCGCTTGTAAATGGTCTATTACAGATGAGTTTTGCAGTGTACTTAACAATATAGATAAGAGAGAGAGAGTCTTTGTCGATACAATCGTTTTGAAGAGAGGCAATGGCAAGTGGTTATCGCCTAGACTCTTTCCAATTCAGCTTGAAATCGAGGCTTTTTTTTACAAATGCTTATTTACGCCTGAACCAGATCTTGGCTGCTTGAAATCGGGCCAATTAAGGACAGGGATATTGCGCACCCGTGAAAAGCTGAAACAAGGAAGATATTCCAACGAACGTGTTTCGATCAAACGTGGCTCATCCTGACGCATTTAGAGCCTATTTCAAATAAAAAGGCCAGAGTCCTTCCGGCCCTTTTTTACAAGCCAACTACGCTGCCAATTTCTTTATCGAAGGTAAGCTCTCCAACGCCGATGCGATCCTTGCTGAAAGGCGGGTAAGGCATATTCTTACTTCGTCGACGTCAAGATCCTTCCACCGCTTTCGTACGGGCAACGCCTCCGCCTTGACCAGGACTTCGTCGAGCTTAGATGCGAGGAATACGAGGTTGAGATCGCATATGACCGGCTGGTCACTCTCTGAAGCTTCCTGCGCTCCTTCGGTCAGATCAGTTTCTTGTTTACCTCCCGATTTATCCTTTGAAGCAGACTTCTTCTTGCTTTTCTTTCTGCCATTGTCGGCGATTCCAGTCAACTCGTAAAGTTGGTTAAGCTTTATCCCGATTATAGATTCTCCATCCTCAACCGATCCCGCCACACGTTCGTAGCGGGAGATGGTGGCGGGACTCAATCCAGGGAAAGCTTCCCGTTTCCAGGCGGTTATTTCTCCCTCTGGAACCTTTTCCTTGGCGCAAAGTATTGCTTTGCCCATGCACCAAGCATCGAAGCCCGTGCGTTTACTGGTTTCCTGACAGTAGGATGTCAGTTTGGTCAAAGACCAAGAGGAATTAGGAACGGTGAAAACTGGTGTCATGTTACGGATCTCCAAAAAAAGGACTAACGGGTTAAGAAACGACGACGACTAAATATTAATACTTAAACCAAGCGCATTCGTGTCGGACTGGACGCACTGAACTTCGCGAGATGTTGCAGGTACGTTCCATGACGAATGGCTTGTTGCCAGCCAAATATTTTTGGTACAACGGATTGTCATAGCCGAATAGGATCCAGCTACCTTTCACGGCGTGAAGCTTGATCAGGAGCCGCTCATGATCCTTCTCGGTCATGATGTGCCGGTAAAGTGGAGTCGTACTTGCGAGCGTTGAAGGGAAGAATGGCGGGTCGACCGTGAAAAACGTTTCTTTTGAATCGAATACTTCCAAAACCTGCTCCCAGGACCAATTGGTGAGTTGCACCTTTTTGAAACGTTCCGAAACGGTGGTGAGGATCGAGGGCAGCTTCTGCCATTTTGTCGTATTTTTGTGCGCCTTGTAATTCAGTGCCCAGCTCACGTTCTTGGCTGCAGGGTCGGCGTTTCCACGGCTCTGGTTGCCGACCAAGACAAATGCTTCGGCCAAATCCAGCGGTGTGGATTTGGTTGAACGAAGAGTTTTCTTCGCCAACTCAAAGAAATACTTAGAGAAGGGAAGCCGATTGATTCGGTCGACTAGCTCGTCCAGGTGGTAGCGCAGGTGTAGGAAAAAATTCACTGCCAGAAAGGAAAGGTCATTGTAAGTTTCGAGGTAGCTTGCTTTTCGCTTACCCAGGATCTCTGCCGACGAACCTCCGTAAACCGATACGTGATGCCGATGAAAAGGAAAGTACGGCTCCAGCATCCTGATTGGGAGCATGTGCGAGCCGGGGTACTTGACCGGCAGTGTGCATTTGGTCTCGTCGAGTTCGGCGAAAAGTCTGTTTTTCTCAAAAGTGGCCATTTTGCGCTCCTGATCGTGTTGAATGTCAAATCACGAGGAGGAGTATCGCAAATGTGATGGGCGCGAAATGGGCGCAGACTGCGCCTATGGAGATATTTTTCTCACCCTGATAAATCCAACTTCATTTGAAGCTTATCCGCTTCCTTCCGTTGGCGGATGATTAGCGGGCAGCCTGCTTTTCGAAGCTTCTTGTTTAGGTGCTGCTTCGCGGACTCTACGGTCGCTAACTCGTAATGACGTGAATTCTTGTCATCTTTCATTGCTTCTGCGACTCGCTGATAACGCACCCACTTCCTATTAGCCAGACGCCGCAGAATTCTCTGCTCCTTCGCGGTAAATCCTTGGTAGCACCTGCCGCCGACCCAAAGGTCACCATTTTCATCCAAACCATCAGCTTTTGGGGGATGTTCCTGCCAAAGCGACCTTAACTGGGCTTCCAGCGAATCGACCCTTGCGATTAGCTTCCGAGCCCATTCTGGTATTTCTTCGGAGGACGCTGTTGACTTCTTCTCTATCCGGCGCGGGGATGCCGTTTCTGGTGCATTGTCAGGTTTTGGATCGCTTATGTAGTCATTTATTGATATAGCTTGACGAGCAGCCATTCGATCACTCCCTGGTATTTAAATAATCACCCACATCTCAACTCCCCCTCGCCATTTCGATGGACGTGATTGCCCATGAGGAAATGTCACTCTGCAAGATTGACGGCGTAACCGATCAACCATACATCTCTTTCGTGCCCTTTCACAAGGCATGATACGGCGACATTTTGCTAGGTCAAAACCTATAACGCAGATTGCGGGAGGAGCGTTAAAGTGGACAGAAAGCCACGACAGCCTTATAGTCGAACGCCCAGGAAAAGAATGACTCCGAAAGTGGAGAATCAATGGGCGGAACTGGAAAAGGAAGCCAACGGCTATGCGGAGCACGCCATCGACGAGCCGTATAGGCTAATTTTCATGCAGAAATTCGCTAGCCTTCGAGATGCGGGGAAGCAGGAAAAGAGATGGACGTGGAATCAAGGTATGGTGGATGCGTTACGGGAATTTTTGATCGAAGTAACAAATGAGGATTGGCTTGCGGACGTGCGAGCCAGAAGAAGGGCGGAAATGGGTTTGGGCGACTCCGCGACCGGCTGAAGGAGAAAAGACGGCTCGTGATTTCGTCAAACAGACTTGGGAAGGCGCAGTCACTGATGCTCGTCGGCATCGCTGTGCGTATCGGTGGTCCCACAGGACTATCAGTGGCTGGTTCCCCTGTGAAGTTGAAGACGGTAGTTCGATTAATTCAAAATAGCGTTCTTCCTGGCAATCTTGAAGCAGGGCCAAACCCAAAACTTTATTTTCGTTGCCTCGTTATGGACATGCCGAACCCGGAGTATCGCGTCTTGAAGCACGGAATGATTTTTGTCATATCCGTCCATTGAAATCGCCATGAAAACGACTTCAGGACTTTGCTCTTGTGATAGATCCAGTCTTTAGTGGCAAATGGGGCAATGATCTCACACGACCGCCAGGATTCGTTGTTTGAACCAGGAAATTTAATGACGGATTCAACGCGGCCACCAAAAAAGCTGGAATGCACGTTCCAAAATCCGTTGATGTGTTGAAGCAGGAAGCGGTGGCTCCTTTCGGCTGGGTCTGCGCCCAGCAGGTTCTGCTGCTCAATGAAGCCGTTATTGTCCAACTCACAAACAGAAAGGGTCGTAGCACCCGTAATCCTAGACATCGCCCATCCAAAATTTCGTGAGTTGATAGGAGTGTTGGTGGTGCAATCGGCAACTAGGTTGAGGCCGATCTTCATTAAGGCCCGACAAACTTCGTTGACGTCGAAGTGAAAGGCTGCCACTGGCTCTCTTGAGCTGAGCCGCTCCATGGTGTGGGGAAACTTCTCAGCATCCGTCAGTTTTGACAATGCGTTCAAGGCGTGCCTTCTATCCTCGTCACTGATGAAACGCAGCGTAAAAGACTGGTCGTCAATGTTTGCGGCTATTTGGCAGATTTTCTTTCTTGCGAACACGCGTGGAAGAAACCAACAATCACGCTGAAGGATTTCGGGCTGCATTCGTTCAGGATGTATAAACTTGGCCTCGCCGTGCGAGTATCGCCAGCAAGCAATCTTTGCCGCCTTGATCATCACTTTGCGATAATCGTCCACGCTGAAGGAAAACATTTCCTTCTTGTCCCCACGAATTTCAACTCGTCGCCCACCAAAGGCGATCTGCGGCCACCATTTTAGCTCTAGCATTTTGTCTCCATCCCAAACCGGCAACGCCTCTACCAAGGTATTGTTGGATTGATGGTCAATATCCCAGACTTGCCAGAGATGAGCGTTGATCTGCTGTGAGGCGATAATCGAGAGCATTGAGCGCGAGGAAAGGGTCTTGTCGATACCAGAGAATGAAATGTTGCATTTTTCGCAAACGCGCTTACCAGAACCGTGGTTCAGGGTTCTTTTTCCGGCGAGTTTTTCTGGTACAACGTGCTCTCCTTTATTTCCCCTTCTTGTGGGCCTGTCGCAATACATGCAGCATTTTGGCGGAACGATTATCTTTGTTCGCTTCATCGCGTCACCTCATGCTACCGGAATCGCGACCAGGTTAAAGCTTATAGTCAACCTTTGCTACTGGCGCAGGGTCTTTCTCGTCCGCAATTCGTTTCCGCGCTGTTTGCCATTCGCTTTTCATCGCAGATGAAACTGGCTTCTCGACGTCGTTTCGCCGCAATGCTCCAACGATTCCAGTCAAATCAATCAGCAATTTTGCGGGCTCACAGCCGAACGCAAGTTTCAGCCCGCCAAGGGCGATCATGCCGCTTGGAAAAAATGCGAAGTAATGAATCGATCCGCCCATTCCGGCAAAAATCAGCAAAACCGGAAACTGGCCTACCGCCATGTAGCAGAGACGTATAAGCGTACAAGTCGGTATTGGGAGTTGTTTTGCAGTGGCCATTTAGCGTCTCCTCGATGGGGGAGGAGGCGGTGAGGGAGGCGCTGGCGGGATCGGTTTGTTAAGCGCTGCGGTTGCGTTGTCAGCATAGATGCTATCCGTGTTGATCTTCTTCGCAATCTCTTCGAGCAATTTTGGAACAGCGGCGCTCGTTAACAATTTCGTGGTTCGATCACATTCCGCCCAAGGCTTCCAGGAAGTATCAAGCTCTTCGGGGCCTTCTTCGCCCTCGATGTATTCCGCTATACCAACGAGGATTCTGGATCGTTTTTCGATTAGGTTATGTTTCAGCTTAATGAAAGCGGAGACTTCGATTTCGGCTTCGGTGGTGATTTGGGAATCGGTGAGCATCGATTCGATTTCACGAATGTACGATGCGGCCTGATCACTTACGCGATTTGCCTTCTGGTTTGCATCGCGTAGGTTGTTGATGGTTTGTAAGATTTCAGGATTCATGGACTCTCCTTTGACCTTCTTGGCCACTGCGCCTGCTAGACGCTAGTGATGTGGCTTGTCCCGACTTGGGACGGCAACGCGAAGGTACTCCCACCGCGTCACCCTGACTTTTGTTTAGTCTAACTGGTCGGGCGTTTCGTTCAAGTCCAGTTCCGTCATTTCACCAGGAATTTTTTCCGTCCAAGATCGCGCCGGGGTCGTTTCGCTTGAAATCGTTGGGTAATTCTGTCAACGAGCAAAGTGGTTCCCAGTCAACGAACGTCACCTCTCCGCAGTGGTAACGCAGCGCGAATTGCCGAGTCTTTCCCGAACGGAATCGTAGTTCTGCCACTAACCGTTTCTCCATGTGATACCCTGGTCGTCGCACTTCGGCCTTCATGGTCGCGATCAGCAGATATACCGACTCCAGCAAACGGCGAATGCTGCCCTGAAGTCGTTCTCGCAAGTAGTGGAGCGCCTTCTTGTCGCCGGATAGCCTCACTTTGACCATTTCGTCGACGATCTCGAACACGTCGCTCAAAACGGCTTGTTTATCGTTAGAATTCTTGGCCCTCAAAACCTCGATGGTCGCGAGTAGCGTTCCCTCTTGTTCCGCCATGCCCTCAATCAAGTCTCGGACGTGCTTGTATGGTCTTCCAGCCAGCACTTCCTTTTTCAGGTCGTGCAGTTCACTTCGCACTCTCGCCAACTCGCCCTCGCTTTGAGCGATAAGGTTGCCTTGATCGTCCGGCTCGTTGTCGAAGAAGTCTTGATCGACCAATTCTTTCAGGTGAATCAGGATTGACGTTTCCAGTTCTTCGTACGGGAACCTTATCATCGGCGTTTTGGAAATTCCTCGAAGTGCGCTACTGGAGCTGATGTGCGAGTATTTCGGGTGTCGGTTATACGTAAGACTGCCGCCGTCTCTGGCGTCGTAAAGAAGCCCCGCGAATAGGTTTTGAATCTTCTTGCTTCCGCGTCCCCTGAAATGCGTCGTGCGGTTGTTGATGATGTCTTGTACGCGGTAGAATAGCCCTTCGTCCACGACTGGCGGGAAGTGATTCTTGTCGATGGTGTCAGGAACGCGCTTGTTCCCCTCTTTGCGATAATAGACTCGCTCCCCGATGGCGGCACGCGAGCGCAGAATGAGCGAAATGTAGGAGTAGTGCCAGCCGATCTTGCTTGTCCCGATGCTGGAAATGCCACGCTCGTTCAGGTGGCGAATGAGCGAGTACGAGCCGATACCCGTCGCCGCCAACTCAAATATCTTCTTGACGATTTTCGCCTTCTCTGGGATCAAGATGTATTCCTTCGTTTTCGGCTTCCATTGCAGCCATGAAGGGCAAAGACCGCCAATCTTGCGGCCCTCCCTACGATTTGTTTCCCATCTTTTGCGAAGTCGTTCGCTCTTCTTGTTGCTTTCCTCATTCGCCAAAACGAAATGGAGAACGCACTCCAGAACGTCACCGATTTTTTGAAGACTCGCTTGCGTGTATTGCCGTTCTGGTGAAGTCGTGCAGATCGTGATGCCCGCGCGAAGGATCTGCGAGAAGACCGCCATCGCTCTGTCAATCTCTTCACGGCTCAAACGATCAAGATTCTCGATGACGAGATAAGAGCCAGGGCGAATTTTTCCCTGTCGAATCCCTTCAAGAAACAACCACAAGCCTCGCTCGTTCGAGGCGTCCGTACACTCTTTTAAATGCTTGCCGCTGTGGGCCGACACGCCAAGGCCGACGTAGTTCTCGTCGGCGAGGGTTAGGCCATGCCTCTGGCAATACCGCTCGGTGTCTTCAAGCTGGCGTTTCCTGGAATCGCCTTTGGCTTGGCGTTTCGAGGAGAACCGGATATAGCTGTAGGCGATCATGGCAGGAATACCTCCCAAAAAACAAAGGATTTTGTTGGCGTGATAACGCATAACACCTAGATACAAGTTATTTATACTGGAAAATGGACAGAAAGCCACGTCTTCATGACACGTCACCGCGACGAAACGCTGGCCGCGGGCGCGCAGGAGTTTGCTGACCGCGGCGCTGCCGATCTGCGCGACCGTGCGATCGACGACGCTGGTGTATTCGTCGAAGACGATCGGCTGGGCCGGGTCCGCGTACGCCAACCGCAGGGCGAGGGCGACGCGAAACTGTTGTCCCGTCGACAGGACGCGGTAAGGCCGAAGCCAGGCGGGGGGCGACGCGAAACCGACCGCGGAGAGGAGCAGCACGATCTCCTTGATCGGCATCCCGGCCGGGAACGCATCGACGACGGCGCCTCGGCCCGTCCACTCCGCGAACCCCGCGGGCTCCTGCGTCCGCCCCGGAAACAGATGCCGGGCCAGCGTCGACTTGCCGCAGCCCGACGGCCCGACGATCAACCCGATGTGCCACGGTTCCTCGAGCGGCAGATCCGCACGCCATTCGAGCCGGCTCGATTTCTCCGCGGGCAAATCGAACATGCCGCGAACCTGCTGCACCCGCGGCGACGACGCGATAGGCGTTTCGACGACGATCTTCATGGCTCACCCCGCTTTCGCCTGGCACGTCAAACCCTCTTGCTCGAAGCGCTCCAAAAGTTCGAGCTGCTCCGCCTCGTCGGCACACGTGACGAGGATGAAAAATTGTTCCGGCTCCTCGGACTGTTCGAGATCCTTCCGTGTCTTTTGACTCGCCGACTCGAGGACTTCCCAGAGCGACTTGATCGCCGCGGAATCCTTCTCGGTGATCGCCCGCAGCTCCGAGAGAATTTCCGCGTCGTACCCGGCGAGCTGGGCGAGCGGGTCGATGGCCAGGAGCAGCGCCCGCGCCTCGGCGTCGGTGACGTCGACGACTTCGACCTCCACGAGCATGTCGGCGTCGAGATCGCGGCGCAGATGGCCGTCGATGAGTTTGAGTCGGCCGTCGGCAAGCGGATAGACGAGCAGACTGCGGGCGAAGCCGATTTCTTCGTAGAGGCCTTGAAGCGCGCGTTTCTGGGCCTCGCTGTGGGTACGCGGGTTGAGTTCGTGCGGCACGAGATCGCCGGCGCGGACGCGCTGATGGCGAATGATGCGATGGCGGATGGGCATGGTAGGGTTCCCTCGTTTGGGAGCCCGCAGCGCCAGCAAGGGTTGAAGCATTCCTTGCTTGCGCTGCGGGCTCAGGAATTAAAGATCCGTGGTCGGCCAGGTCGGCACCTGGCGGTCGAGATACGCACGCAGATGATCTCCGGGGGCGCCTCGCTGCAGGCGCTCGACGAAAATTACCGCGAACGGCGTGTCGGCGACGTAGACCGTGTCGGCATTCGTTCCGACGACGCCGGCGTCGTAGTCGTCGCGCAGATCGACGCCCGTCTCCACGAGCAACGTGTGCGAGTAGGGCCGACTCGGCGCGGCGTTGGGCCAACCCGCGGCCTGCAAGAAGCCGGCGACGTTCGCGACGTCGGGGGGATCCGGAGGCGCGTTGCCCGCGCGGAAGATCGAGCACGTCACGTTGAGCGCGGTCAGCATGGTCACACCCGAAAGTTGCGGTAAGGGTTCAGGAGCAGTCGGCACGAGCCGGGGATTTCGTAACGCGGCGAGGCGCCGGGATCGCGCCTGGTCTGACTGGATGCGCCAGAAGCGCGTGCCGCCCGTCCAGAGCGCGTCGCGGAGGAGGTAGCCGTGACTTTCGTCGACGAGGAAATCGCCGACCTCCTCGACGTGCATGCGGAGCTGGGCCGGGGAGTCGAGCGCGGGTTGGGCGCCGGGAAAGCGGGCGAGGTCCGCGCTCGCATAGTCGGCGTACGAGGCGTGCGTCACGAGGGCCGACCAGTCGCCGAGGTCGTTGACGGCGCCCGCGAGTTCCGCGACTGTCGGAGCGTCGGCGAAGTCGACGGTTTCGACCGAAGCGCTGCCGGCTTCGAGCCGGGTCAGTGACAACCCGGTGTCACTGACATGGACGCTGGCGCGGGAGCCGGTGGCGCTGGCAGTGGTCAAGACGGCGGTCGGCCGGCAGGCGACGCGGTCGATGCGCACGAGCGGATGATGCTCGAGGAGGAGTCGGCGATCGGCGACGCCGTCGTGGAGTTCGTCGCGGGTTTCGAGGTGGAATCGGCGTCCGCAGTAATTTTCGATCGCCCGGCTGGCGGCGGCGATGAGGCCGTCGAGCGTGGCGAGTTCGGCGCCGGTGGAGGCGCCCGCGGGGAGGTTGCAGCAACCCCGGGAGCGCGAGATGAGGTCCATCATGAGCGTTGGTCCTTTCAAGAAAATCCTCGTTCCCGGGCTCTGCCCGGGAACGCACTGCCCAGAGGCTCTGCCTCGAGTCTTTGCAACTACGTGCAATTTCCCGTCAGTTTTCATGTCCAGCGAGGCGGAGCCTCCAATGAGAGGTTAGTACTACATCGCTAGAAACTAGCAGGGTGTTGCAGTAACTTCAAATACAGGAAGCATTTACTCCCCTCTCCCTCCGGGAGAGGGGTTGGGGGTGAGGGGGAATAGCCGAGCTATTGAGAGTTGAGCCATTTCCCCCTCACCCCCGCCCCTCTCCCGGAGGGAGAGGGGAGAAGATAGCGCTGTAGAATTAGGCGGTGACTTCGCGCTCGAGCACGAGTTGCCCGCGCGCCAGCACCAGGTTGTGGCCGACGTCGGTGCGCTTCACGTCCCAGACGTACCCGGCGCCGACGCCCAGGTTGATCGACGGCTCCAGACTCGCCGTATCCAACCTGGCGAGCGTGATGCGAATCACGCCGCGGCCCGCGTCGGCGATTGAAATACCTGCCGCCGTCGTCTTGCTGAGGACGAGCGTTCCCCCCAGGCAATCGCGCACCGTGAAGGCGAGCGACCAGCCCGCGATCGAGCCGGGCGGCGTCAACTTTCCCTCGAGTACGACATCCTGGGCGCGAATCAGTCGTAGCGTTTTGTCCATGGGGGATCCTCGGAGGGAAAGGGCGAAGGGGAGCGTCGGCTGCCAGACCAGCAGCAGGCGGACGACGCAGGTCGGGGTCGTCGGGAAGCCGGGCGGGAAGTAGCTCGGCGTGAACAGCGGCGGCGGAAAATACGCGGGGGGAAACATGGTTTAGCTCGCGTCGAGGGTGAGGGCGGTGCGATTGCCGAGGGCGTCGACCGTGGCCTGGATGCGGTTTTTGGAATCGTTGACGTCGCGGACGGCGATGCTCGTGCCGCCGGCGCCGGAGAGTTTCCCGGCCAGGGCGGCCAAGAGCAGGCGGAGCGTCTGGCGCAGGGTGAAGTCGGTTTCGATGGCGTGGGCGCGGTCGAGGAGATTGTCGCTGAGGGCGTTCTGAAGTGCCGTCGGCAGATCTTGAACGGACGCGGCGATGTTGCCAGAGACCAGGGCCGAGGGCAACTTGGCGACGATATCGGCGAGGCTCATCAGGACGGCGCCGCTCCAGGAGAAGACTCCCTGGAACAACGGCGGATCGCTCTCCGCGACGCTGCCGCCGGCCTGGTGGTAGACGGCGACGTGATACCAACCGGCGTCGATAGCGGGGATCGAGCCGACGTAGTGCTGCGAGGACCCCTGCTCGGCGAGCGGGATGGCGTAGTCGTTGCGGAACGCACCGTTGTAAGCGACGAACCCCGGGATCGACGGCTGCAGCACCAGGGCATCCCGGGACCGCACGATGGCGTACAAGGTTTCGCTGCTGGCGGAGTGGGCATACTGAATTTCACTGGCCATGAAATTGCTCCGAAAAGGGTGGGCAAAGACGAACAAGCCACAGAGGTCACAGAGGACACAGAGAAAAAAACGCAATCGGCCTCTTCATGCTTCTCTCTGTGACCTCTGTGGCTTGAATTGCATTTGTTTGCGAAACGACATCACGCACGGGTGGCGAGGGCGACGAAGCACGACTGCGTGCTGGAGCCCTTGTAGGGCGTGAGGGGCGCCGACCACCACGGTTGGCCGTCGACGCGGAAGATGAAGCGGAAGGTCGATTCGTCGTAGTCGAAGCGGAGGTGGATCGACAGGGCCGACTCGATCATGCCCTTGGTGACGGTGACGTAATGGCGCAAGTCGGCGAGCAGGATGTCGCCGGTCGTGCCGAGCGTGGGGCACCATTCGATCGGCATGACGGGTCGGCCGAGGAGCGTGGCGTACGGCTTGGCGGAGAGCCCGCCGGGGGGCAGGTACGCGGTGAGGCCGGAGCCGGTGCCGACGGTCATGTTGAGGAGTTGTTCCTCGACGTCCTGGTTCATGAGCCAGACGGCATTGGAGCGGCAGGGGGCGAAGAGTCGGCTCCACATTTTGGTGATGTTGGCGGAGTTGAGAGTCGCCGCCGCCTGGCCGGTCTCCTTGGCGACGGTGACCAGGCACGCCGAGCCGAGGATGCCGGTCGGTTGACCGGAGCCGGTGCCGTTCACGATGCTGTCGCTGACGACGAAGTTGATTTCGTCGCCGGCGACGCGGAGGAGGTATTGCTCCAGCGCGAGCCCCTGGGTGTCGGCCAGGAGTTCGTCGGAGGCGTGGACGAGGACGAAGAGTTTCTTGAGGGTGAGCTGCAGGCGCCCGAAGGTCGGCTTGGAGGCGGTGGCCTGTTCGCCTTCTTCGCGCCAGTAGGCGCGGACGCCGCCCCAGCGCGAGCCGTTGGCGCGCGACGTCTCGGCATTTTTGGGGAAGGCGATGCTGTTGCCGGCCACGGTGTAGGTGTCGGTCATGCCCAGGAGGTTGTTGTTGCTGAAGACGCGCTGGAGCAGCTTCTGCGAGAACTCCGTGGGGACGAGGAAACCGCCGTCGGCGTTGGTCGTTTCGTTGAGGCCGGCGGGGGATTTCTGCATCATGCTGAGACGGTCGTCGGGGCGTTTGCCGGGCTGGCACGCGTCGCGGACGGCGAGGGCGAAGTCGCCGAAGGTTTTGAAGCCGGCGCGGGGATCGCCGCTGAGATCGCCGACGAGAGGGGCGGCACCGCGTTTCTGCAGCGCCTTGGCGAGGGCGCGCTCGAGCGAGCGTTCGATCATCGGCGCCAGCGGATCGCCGTCGACCGCCTGGGCGATGTTCTGGGCGATGAGATGCTGAGCGTCGGCGTCGGCGACGTCGATCCGTTCGCCCGCGGGTTTGCCCAGAAATTCCTTGGTGAGTTGCACGAACATGGCGAGACCTCCGGTGATGGGGGGATGAAAAAAGCGTCGGCGTAGCGCGGACGGGTCGCCCGGTCAAGGGCGACGTCGCCGCGATTTTGAGACTGTTTGGTTCGAAGAACGAATAAGCCACAGAGGTCACAGAGAACACTGAGAAATGCAAGAGAACCGAAAGGAGTTTCGCTCTTTTCGACTCCGTGCTCTCTGTGCCCTCTGTGGCTTCCTTTTTTTAGATAACGCCGCGTGCCCGACTCACCGCACGGGCCAGCGCGGATGACACGAAACCCTCGTCGCTCAACAGATTTCCCGCGCGGCGCTGGAGTTCCGACAGCGACGTGAACGCCAGCGGCTGCGCTTTCGTGATCTGCTCGACGACGGCGTTGGGCTGCATTGGTAAGTAACAGCACGCATACTCGGCGAGGAGCCATTCTTCAATCACGTGACGGACGTTCTTCCAGTGCGGATTGCGGGCGATCTCCTGGGCCGTCGGGGCGTGCAACTTGAGCGGGATGAAGCCGATGCTTTTGCCGAGCAAGAGCCCCGACGTCACGAGTGCGAACGCGGCGTCGGGGGGCCAGGAGGTTTCGGTCCACGCCTCGGGTCGCGGCGGATAGTGCGTCTTCGCCTTGACGCCGATCAGCGTTCCCTCCTTCGCGCGTTTGCGCCACAGCGACCGGCCGACCGGCGGCTTGCGGTACTCGTGGTTGAGCGTCACGATCGGGTTGAGCGCGAAGTGCGAATCGTCCATGCCGGCCGCGAGGACGACGTCGCCGGCGCGGTCGGGCGCCTGCTCGGTGATCCACGAGACGTCGCAGCGTCCTCTCGGCTGCACCTGGCCGACGCCGCGCGTGAGCGGAACTCGGCGGAGCGTGAACGCGTCGTCGCGGGGGAGGCTGCGCAGGCGGATCTCCAGGGCCTGCGCTTGTTGGTCTTTCATGGGGAGGCCGAAGGGGCCTTCGGTGTCGAAGTAGGGTTTGAGCATGGGCGTGCCTCGTGGGGAGAAGGTTGTTGGAAAGCCCAGGGATGGCTATCCCTGGGGAAGCGCCGAGATCGGCATCCGATTCACGCGTTTCCGGGCGCGTTCCCAGGGATAGCCATCCCTGGGCTTTCGACGGTGCGGTGCGGCGCGTCGCCCCAGGCGACCGGCGCCAATCCGCGTGCCGTCCGAATCTCGTTCACGGTGCGGACGCCCCAGCGCAGATCCGCTTGCTCCTGCGCCAGCGCGAACTGCTGATTCGCCGGCGTCGGGTCGGGCGTCGCGAAAAACAATCGCCCCGTCGCGTCGAACTTCGGCAACAACTGTTCGTTCAACTTCTCGTCACGACGGCGAAGTCGCGGCACGATTGCCAGCGTCTTGTGCAGGTGATCGGCGGCCTGCAGATTCGCGAGGTTCGTGTCGCCGGAGAGGAACGGCAGCGGGATGTGGAAGGCGTTCGCGATGTCTTCCTTCGTCGCCTTTTGATCCGCGAGGGCGGCCAGGTCGCCCATCGATTGCGACAGCAGCGTGACGTCGAGCCCGGAGTCCGCGACCAGCGCCTGCCCCTGGCCGCCGCGCTGGAATTTTTGCTGCCACTGCGTTTCGAGTCGATCGCGTTCGGTGGGGCCGATCGCCTCCTTCGGCGCGATGAGAACGCTGGGCAACCCGACGTTGTCGTAGATGGCGCGTTTCATGGCCGCGTATTCCGAGGTGAGCGCGACCTGTTCGAAGCAGGCGCGGAGCGGACTGAGGCCCGCGGCGTAGGGGTCGCGCGGGTCGGGGAAACGGAAGTGGATGACGCGGTCGGCGGGGTATTCGCTCAGCTTCTCGCCGCGAAATTCGTAGAAGTCGACGAGGCGCGGACTGCCGGGTTGACGCCGAGGGGTGACGAGCTGCGCGGGGAGCAGCCAGATAGTGCAGGGGATGCCCAGCACGGGATCGACGTCGAGGAGCCAATAGGCGGAGCCGAGGACTTCGAGGGACATTTGCGTGAGTTCGAGCAGATCGAAGGCGTTGTGGACCGGGTTGACCTGGCGCAGGAGCGTCAGCACCGGATGGTCGACGACCTCTTCCACAGACGCCTGCGGGGTGAGGAGGGACTTGGGCGCGGGGACGGTGAGGCAGCGGGGGCGGGGTTGGCCGGGCTCGGTGCGGACGTAGAGGCGCGGGGCGAAGGCGGCGCAGACGGAGGCGTTGATGCCGGCGCAGGTCCAGGCGGTGTTCTTGAGTTCCGCGAGGAGATCGTTGGCGCTGGGAGCGCGATGTTTGCGGTAGGCGTCGAGCGGCCAGGAGGCCGCGGCGGCGACGGGAACAGATTTGAGCGCGAACAGGGACGTGAGCCAGCGCAGCGGGTTCATGGGCGACCTCGCGGTGGGGACATTGGGGGTATGTGCGTAGAGGGAGCGGGGCCCCCGGGCGAGGGGGCGGGTCGGGGGAGCCGGCGGCACGAGCAAGGGTTCGTGCATTCCTTGCTTGCGCCGCGGGCTCAAACACGAAGGATCATTTACGGCTGGCGATAGGCCTTCTTGGCCAGGTAGAGATCGAGCCGGGCCTGCGCTTCGGCACGGTGCATCGGCTCGAGCGTGACGTCGGCGAGGACGAGTTTCTGCGTGGTGACCGCCTCGGGGAAATGGCCCGCCTCGGCGAGGGCGGCGGCGTACGTGTCGAGGCAGCCGGGGTCGTTGTTCTGCGTCAGGTCGCACGCCTTCTTGGCCAGCTCGACCGCCTTCTTGCCGTCGCGGATCTTGGCGTCGGGGCTGGTGGCGAGCATCCAGGCCCAGTTGTTGTAACCGAGCGCTTCCTTGGGGTTGGCCGCCAGCGCCTTCTCGAAGTCGGCCTGCGCCTCGGCATACTTCTGCGTCATTACGTAATTCCAGCCGCGCTGCGCCAGACCGCCGGCATTGTTCGGCTGCAAACTGAGCCCCTTGTCCGAATCGACGAGCGCCTTGGCGTACTCCTTCTTCGCGGTCCAGACGATGCTGCGGGCGAAATACGCCTCGGCGAAACTCGGGTTGAGAATGATCGCTCCGGTGTAATCCGCGAGCGCCGCGGCGTCGTCGCGCTTCTCGAAATGGATGTTGCCGCGCACGAAGAAAGCGTGGTGATTGCGCGGCTCGATCCGGAGCCCGGCGTTGACTTCCTCCAGCGCCTTGGTCAGGTTGCCCATGCCGAGGAAAATCTGCACGCGTTTGAAGCGAGGCGGGGCGTAGTTGGGATCGATGCCGACCGCGGCCGTGAAGTCGGCGAGGGCAGGATCCCAGTTCTTGTGCAAGAGATAGACCTGCCCGCGATTCTCATACGCGGCCGACATGCGCGGATGGAGCTTGATCGCCTCGGTGAAATCGAGCACCGCTTCGTTGTATTTCTTGAGCCCCGAATAGATGAGCCCGCGGTTGTTGTACCAGTCCGCCGCCGGCTTGAGCTTGAGCGCCTCGTCGTAATCCTTGAGCGCCAACTCGAGGTCGCCTTTTTCCTTGTACGCCCAGCCCCGATAGGCGTACGGTCCCGGCTCGCCCGGTTTCTCGGCGATCTTCTTCGTGAAAAAGGGGATCGCCTCGTCGATCGGCAGCGCGAGGAACTTCTCGAACCAGCCCTCGACATTGCGATGCGCCACCTTGAGGAAGCCGTCCGTTTCGCCGAGCACGACGTAGCTCAGGCCCGTCAGCTCGGCGACAAGTTTCTCTTTTCCCTTGGGATCGGAGTAGCCGATCTTGAGGCCGTGCTGTTTGAGGATGACGCGTTTGCCGATCCAGTTCTGCTGCGCGAAACCGGCCGTCGGCACGATCAGGGCGAGCAGGAGCGTGAGAAAACGAAGCATGGGAACACCTGCAGGAATGGAATTTCAACACTTAATATAAGGGGTCGGCTACCACGAGTGCCAATGATTCTCGGCAGAACGGACGAGGTCGGGCGCCGGTTGCGCGGGCTGTAGCGCCTGGGAACGAGATCCGCCCACGCGGGAGACGAGGTAGCGCAGCGCCGCCAACGCATGGTTGTGCGCGTCGATCGGATTCTCCCCCGCCTGCGCCTGTTCCTCGGCCGACGGATAGCGGTAGAGCCGGGACTCGTGGATCAGATTCACGCAGCTCCGCGCGATCTTGAGTCGACCCGTGCGGAGCCGGGCGGTCACTTGCGTGATGCCGGCGCGAATCTCATTGCGGCCCGGCAACACGACGGCGTCGTGCCGACGCAGCGTCGCGATCTCCGACGCCCCCGCCGGGTCCGCGTACCACACGACGTCGGTCGGCAGATGCCGCAAATGTTCGAGCAGGTCCATCTGGCTGCGGTAATGTTCGCCGGCGATCCACAGGACGTCGTCGGCGTCGAGATGGCCCCAGATCGCCGCGAATGGATTGCGCCAGCCGAAGTCGATGCCGCCGAGCCGTCGGCCCTGCGTTTCGGGAACGACGTCGACGAGCGCCCGTTCGAAGTCGGGATAGACGACCCCTTCCATGGTCGTGAAGATCCCCGCGTATTCCTGATCGACCCACGACTGGCCCAGCGCCCGGCACTCTTCGTCGATGAAGTCCGACGTGATGCGCGGGCACTGGGTCCACGGAATGTGCACCCGCTGCCACGACCCCGTGCCGATCCACTCGCGATAAAACCAGCCGCGCTGGCCGAACGGCGTCGTCAGCGCCAGCAGTCGACCGCGACTGACGGCGAGCATGGGCCGAACCGCGCGGTAGACGTCGTCGGGCACCCGTGACGCCTCGTCCAGAATCAAGAGACTGACGCCCGAAAACGAGCGGATCGTGTCTTCGCGCCCCGGAAGTGCGACGAGCCGAGAACGATTCGCCAGCTCCAGCTGGAGCTGATTGCTCACGAGCGACGCGATCGGCTGGCCGAGTTTGCGGTAGCCGTACATGACTTTGCGGAACAATTCCTGACTCTGCCGTTCCGTCGGGGCCACCAGGAGCACCAGCGAGCCGGGATGGAACAGCAGCTGATGCAGGGCAAGGGCGGCGACCGTCGTCGACTTGCCCGATTGCCGGGAGCAGTTCAGCAGCAGGTACGGATCGTCGCCCGTGAGGAGCGAGCGCTGCCAGGGATCGGGCGTCAGACCCTGCGCGGCCATGACCGTGGCGGGATCAATCAACATCGAGAGGGAAGCAAGGGCGTTCATCGGGGGCGACCGTGGGAAGGCGGATGTCATTCACTTGATGTACTGTACACTAATTCACGTTCGCACTGCAACGGCTGGCAGAAAAAATGTCGGCTCGCCGCCGAGAGGCAGCCGCAAGCCGTTATGAGCGAATGATTTGCGATCGTCAGAAATGTCGAAAAAAAAGACTCGCGCCGGGCGCTTCGAAACGCGTCGTCGTAAGTCGTTGGCGGACAAGGTCAGCTGCAGTTTCCGGCGAAAGCCCAGGGATGGCGCTCCCTGGGGAAGCGCCTGGAGATCGGATTTTTACGCAGCGTCAACAGGGTTTCCCAGGGAATCGCGATCCCTGGGCTTTCCCGGATTAACGTCCGCCCATGCCTCCCATACCGCCCATGCTGCTGCCGCCCATGCCGCCGGCGGGCATTATCGCCTGATTGTTGCGCATGTGTGGATCCTCGCGGTTCATGTAGGCCTGTTTGGGCACCGCCTGATTCGGGTCTGTGTACCGCGCCTCTCCCTCGGGGGGCGCCACCAGCACGGCGCGCTGATTCGTGGGCTTCAGGTTCGGCCTCTTGGTGTGGCAGCCGCAGACCGCGACCAGCAGAGCCGTGAAAGCGAACCATTTTCCCCATTTGCCGACCATGGCTTCATTCCTCGCATCCCGGCAGACTTTCCCCCAAGTCATGCCGGGCGGCTTATAACCGCTCGCCCCAGGAAATCAAGGGCGGTTTCGCCTTGTCATGATTTGGCGAGCCAGGTCGCTTAAGCGCCCGGAGAACAGCTGTTCGTTCGGCCACTCCAGGCGCTTACGCGACCTGGCTCGCCGGAATTCATTGGCGCAGCCGCGAACTTTAGCCAATTTCCCCAATTTTTGTCCGGTCGCAGGCGCAGAAGGCGTATTCCTTGTGGAGAGTTCAGCCCCTTGCAATCCAGGAGTTCACCATGAGCCGCTTCAAGGGATTTTCGATAATCGTTTCGGTCTGCCTGATTTGCGCGGGTTCGGTTCGGGCGCAGGAAGAGAAAGTACTGCGTTACCTGGCGGTGGGAGCGTCGGAATCGCCGGGAGCCGCTCCGTTGCCGCTGGCCAAGCACGATGCGCTCAGTTTCGCTCGCACCTGGCAGGCGCAGAAGGGGAAGCTCTATCAGGATGTGAAGGGAGAAGTGCTCGTGGCCCAGTACGCCACCCGTGCGAATATTCTGGCCGGGCTCGATCGGCTCATCCGCCAAACCGCTCCCGGCGACACCGTGGCGATCACCCTGGCGGGGCACGGCAGCTTCCTGGGCGACCGGACCACCGCCTGGATCTTCACCGGCGCGGACTATTCGCCCTTGCACGTCCGACAGACGAGCGTGACCGCGGACGATCTGCGTGAGAAGTTCGTGCTGCTGCAGCGGAAGACGAGCCGAATTTTCTTGTTCCTGGACAGTTGCCGGGCGGGCGCCGCCCACTTCACGGACGTCGGCTGCATCGTCTTCGCCGGCTGCCGCTCAAGTGAATCGTGCTACGATCACATCGGCAACGGGCTCTTCACGTTCGCGGTTCTGGAAGCGCTGGAGGGCCGGGCTGACGTCAACCGCGACGGCATCGTGACGTTGGCGGAAACGGAAGCGTTCGTGCAGCGGCGCATGAGCCAGATTCTGCGCGATCCGCGCCGCTTGAAAGATGGGCGCGAAGTGTACCTGTCGCAGCACGCGATCTTCTTGACGCCCGGCACGGCCCATGCGGATCTGCGGCTGAGCGTGTTGCGGACGCCGACGACGGGGACGATTCTGGTGGCGGCGAAGTAGCGTTGATTCGCCGTATGCGATGCCAACGGTCCGCGCTCGGATTCTTTCGGTCTCCCTTTGACGAGCCGGCCCGCGACTGCAACAATAGTGCCGAGAGGGGAGGGAGCCGAAAACCTTCGACTTCCCCTCCTCAATCCGGAGTCCCCCCATGCCCGAACGCACGTTTCTGACCGTCCCCGCGCAGTTTCGCGACGTCAGCCGGGGCAATCCCAAGCCGCACACGCTCAAAGGCGACGCCCTGGTTCAAGCTCGACTCACGCCCGAAACCTGGCAGCTGGAGATCGTCGCCGAAGGGGGCGCCACTCTCGAGACGCCACGGACGATCGAGGGCAAGAACGCCATCGATTTCCCCACGCTCGAAAAGCTCGGCATGCAGCATGGTCGAAAGTTTTTGAAGGCGATGCAGTGCCTCAACATCGCGCAGCCGCTCGGCCAGGGATTGTGGGAAGGCGTGCCGCTGCGCGAAGTTCTCAAGCTCGCGGGGCGTATCAATCAGGTCCGGCGCATCTACTACTTCGGGTTTCACAACAACGATCCCAAGCAGCTCTTCCAGTCGTCGCTGACGTACTCGCAAGTCATGGACTCCGCGCCCGACGATCTCGTGCCGCTGGTGGCGTATCGGCTCAACGGACAGCCGATGCCGCTGGAGCGAGGGGGGCCGGTGCGGATGCTGGTGCCGTGGTCGCACGGGTTCAAGTCGATCAAATGGCTGCAGAAGATCGTGCTTACCAACGACTTCGCGGCCATGGACACGTACGCGAACGCCAACAACGACCCGGAATCTTTCTTAAAGACAGCCGCTTATATCGACGAAGGCCCGAATATGTTCCCCGCGAATCAGGCGATCACGGTGACGGGAACGGCGATGGTCGGACTCCCCGGGCTCAAACGCGTCGAGTACTGGATTCGCCCCGACGCGGGCGCCCACGGACAGCTGGCGGCCGACGACCCGGCCTGGCGGACGGCGCGCTGGCAGCCGTGCACGATTCAGCCGGCGCCCAAGGACTGGGGCGGCGCGCTCCCCCGAGGCGTGATGCCCGGCGACGTCTGGGGCTTCGACCCGCGCACCGGGCAGCCCAAAGATTGGCCGCTCCGCTATAGCTGGGCGCTCTGGTCCGTGACGCTCAACGGCCTGGCCGCGGGGACGTACGAGTTCCGCGTCCGCTCCGTCGATCAGAACAACTACGCTCAGCCGGAGCCGCGACCGTATCCCAAGTCGGGACAAAATCCGATCATGGTCAAGATGATCACGGTGACGTAAGCCGTGACGCCGATCTTCCTGGATTACGACCTGCCCCCCGAGCGCATCGCCCAGACCGCCTGCGAACCGCGCGACGACGCTCGACTCCTGGTCGTTCGGCCCGCCACGGCAGCGCTGGAGCATCGCCGATTTCGCGATCTCCCCGAGCTGCTCGACCCGCGCGATCTTTTAGTGCTCAACGACACGCGCGTGCTCCCCGCGCGCTTGCTGGGCAAACGGCGCGACACCGGCGGCAAGTGGGAGGGGCTCTACCTCAAGAGCGGCGCGGACGGTGCGTGGGAACTGATGTGGCACACGCGCGGCCGGCCGCGGAAGGGCGAATGGATCGACGTCCAACCCGGTCCGCTGGCGCTCGAAGTGCTAGGGCAAACGCCGGAGCGGACGTGGTGGGTGAAGCCGGGGTTGCCGGGGACGGCGCTGGAGTTGCTCGGCCGTTTCGGGCAGGTGCCGTTACCGCCGTACATTCGCGACGGTCAGGCGAGCCCGGAGGATGTTCAGCGATATCAGACGGTGTATGCGCAGGCGCCCGGTTCGGTGGCGGCGCCGACGGCGGGACTGCACTTCACGCCGCGCGTCTTCGACGCCCTTCGGCAGCGCGGCATCGCCTGGACGCAGGTCACGCTCCACGTTGGCCCCGGCACGTTTCGGCCCATCAAGACCGACGACTTCACGCAGCATCCCATGCACTGCGAATGGGGCACGCTCCCAGAGGAAGCTTTGCGTGCGATTCAAGAATGCCGGGCTCGCGGCGGCCGGGTCGTCGCCGTCGGCACGACGTCGACGCGCGTGCTGGAAACGGCGGCCCGCGGCGGCGAGCTCCAGGCCTGGTCGGGCGATACGAATCTCTTCATCTATCCGCCGTACGATTTCCGCGTCGTCGGCGGGCTCGTTACCAATTTCCACTTACCGCGCACGACGTTGCTCTTGCTCGTCGCCGCCCTCGCCGGCAGCGACCTCACCGCCCGCGCCTACCGCACGGCCATCGACGAGGGGTATCGCTTCTACAGTTACGGCGACGCGATGTTGGTGTTGTGAAGGAAGATCTCGTTTTCGGGTAGGCCAGACACTCTGTCTGGCCCCCGCAGGTCGTGACACGGGTGAAGATTTTTGGGTATTCGCATGGAGCGACGCCCCCGATGGAGCAACCGTTTCACGCGGCGGGCCAGACAAAGTGTCTGGCCTACCCAGCGTGTTCCCAGTCCGGGCAAGATGTCGTTTTCCGGTAGGCCAGACACTCTGTCTGGCCCCCGCAGGTTGGGACACGGGTGAAGATTTTCCGGGCGCTCGCATGGAGCGACGACGCCCATGGATGAATCGTTTCCCGCCGGCGGGCCAGACTGTGTGTCTGGCCTACCCACCGTGTCGATGCTCATCTTGTGAGGCAGCCAGGCGAGGCAGAACCACAAGTACGCGAGCCCGAAGAGCGAGCCGCCGACCACGTCGCTGAACCAGTGGGCGCGCAAGTAGACCCGGCTCAGGCAAATCAGCGACACCAGGATCGGCGCCACGACGAAGACGACGCGTCGGCGCTGTGTCCGCCTCAAGATCGCCACCGCGAGGAAGCCGTACGCTACCGTACTTCCCATGGCGTGGCCGCTGGGATAGCTCTCGTTGAATTCGCGGACGTACTTATTACGCATCTCTTCCGGGGGCCGATCGCGGTCGAAAAATTCCTTGAGCCCCCAGTTGAGGACGCTGCACCCCAGCAGCACGATGACCCAGGCCGTCGCGAATCGGCGGTCGAAAAAGATCGTGACGAGAAAAACCACGGCCGCGACCACGGCAATGGTCTTCACGTTCGCGAGCCAGGTCCAGAAGATCATGAACCCGTCCCAGAAATCGCTGTCGGCGTCGAAATCGCGCAGGCTCTCGGCGATCGAAAGATCGAACGCGCGCATCGGGGGCCAGGCGAAAACCAGGAGGGACCACCCGACAAAAAGCTTGAACGCGACGAGAGAGGCAACGCGAAATTGTCGAGGCGTCATCGCGACACTTCATTTCGTGAGGCGGGGTTCCAGCCAGACGCCGTGGGCGCCCATCGGCTCGCCCTCGCGGACCAATTCGATCTTGAGCTCGCGCACGCCCTCGACCGACACTTCGCATTTGTCGGCATCGACCTGGCTCCAGATTTCGCGCGAACGCCAAAGGCGTTTGCCATCGCCATAGACAGTATAAACGACCGGTTCGCCCTCGATCATGGGGGGCGCGGTGTCGTTGAGCGAAACCTCGGCTCGGAACAGCGAGAACTTCTGATCCAGCGTATACGTGATGCTCACGGCGCCGCCGTCGGGGGGCGGCGGATGCATGAAGATCCCCTTGGGAGATTTTACATCCCCCACGCGAATGACCATATTTCGAAACGACGGCGGATTCCCCTTGCCTTCAGCCGGCTTCTTTTCCTCCGAACCCTTTTTCTTCCCCGGCGGCGGCGGCTTCTTGCCCTCGGGCTTACGCTCGTCGCCGAAGAAAGGCCAATTCTCCGCCGACGTTTCCTTCAGGTCGACGAGACGCCGTCTCGGCGCTCATCGGGATTAACTCGGGCATGCGCCGCGGTTCGGAGGTCGTCCGCGCCTGCGAGTCATTCCTCGGCCAATACTTGAGCGTCAAACCGAACGCGATCGCGCTGAAGAGCGCGAGCATGCCGACGCCTGCCCAGGGTTTCCACGCGAGCGACCGTCGCGGCGGCGCCGGCGGGACGAGCACCTGCGTCACGGGCAACTCATTGCGGGAAGCGACGGGCGTGCGGACCATCGTGCTGGGGACGTCGAACGGCAAGCTTTCCAGGCGTTCGAGGACGGCCTGCGCCGACGCGGGGCGATTCTTGGGATCCTTCTCCAAAAGCTGCATCACGAGGTCGGCGTATTCTTTCGGGAGCCCGGGGTTGAGCAGATGGATCGGCTTGGGGGGATGCACCGCCAGCGCGGTGAGGATCGCCAGCGTCTCCTCGCCGTCGAAGGGGCGTTCGCCGGTCGCCAGGTTGTAGAGGACGCAGCCGAGGCTGAAGAGATCGCTACGGGCGTCGACCGCTCCGCCGCGTGCTTGCTCGGGGGCCATGTACTGCACGGTACCGAGGATGACGCCGGTCTGCGTGAGCCGGACTTCGTCGCGGACCATGCGGGCCAGGCCGAAGTCGAGGATCTTGACGCGGTTGCTCGGCTGCTCGACCCAGATATTGCTCGGCTTGACGTCGCGATGGATCAGCCCATGGCGATGGATGGCGCCGAGCCCGCTGGTAATCTCGAGGCTGAGTCGACGTAGCTGTGCGAAGTCGGGGGTTTTGTGTTGGCGGATCCAGCTCTCCAGCGTGCAACCTTGAAGCAGTTCCATCGCCAGGTAGACGGTGTTTTCCTCCCGGCCCGCCTGGTAAACGGTGACGAGATGCTCGTGCTTGACCGAGGCGAGCAAACGGGCTTCGCGCAGGAAGCGATCGAAGGCGCTCACGTCCTCCTGCATGTCGGGCTTCATCACTTTGAGAGCCACGGGCCGGCACAAGGAGAGATCCTCGGCCTGAAAGACAAAGGCCATGCCGCCTCGCTCCAGGAGTTGGAGCACGCGGTAATTGCCGAGCCTGCCGATTTCGTCGCTCTGTTCGGGGGGCCGCAAAAATGGGAAGGTCGCCAGCCCGGGCGGACTCTTGATTGACGCCGTCGGTTGCGGCACCGGCGTTTCCAGCGATGCCTGGGCCCGCAGCGACACCGTGTGCCGCAGATCGGCGAGGGCCTTTTGGCAACGCGTACATTGCTCAACGTGTTGATGCACCGCCTGGCCCACCAGGCCGGAGAGCTGTTGGGCCTGGAAGGCACGAAGTTCGTCCGCGTTGGGACAGTTCGCGACGGTGTCGATCGCCATGGAGCGTCTCCGAGAAATTCGACGTCCGGTCATTATAGAAGTCGAACCTGAAGCCGTGATGAAGCCCGTGAAAGCCCAGGGATGGCGAGCCCTGGGAAAGCGCTCCGGAACGCGATTTCAATCGGACACGATTGCAACCAAGTTACACGTTCGGGCGTGCCCCAGGGATCGCCATCCCTGGGCTTTCCGTTGCGGTTTTTTGACTCTGCCTCCGAAATAACCTAACTTTGCTCACGGAACATTCAGACATCGGAGGCACCCATGCAAACGCAGACCGCACTCGTCCACCCTTTCTCCTCGCAGACGGAAATGGAGCGACGCTCCGGACCGCGTTATCGGCATCCCAACGTCGAGGCGACCGCTCGGCCGCTCGACGCCCAGGATTGCTTCGCCTGGGGCGCCCAGGTCCGCGATCTTTCCTCCTCCGGCATCGGGCTGTCGCTCTGCTACCCCTTCCGCGTCGGCACGTACCTGGCCATCGATCTCCAATCCCCCGAAGGTCGCACCAAGACGCTACTCACCCGCGTCGTCCAGGTCCGCGACCAACGCGACGGGGCCTGGCACGTCGGCTGCGAACTGGTCAAGCCCCTCTCGGATTCCGAAATCGAACTGATGGTGTAGATCGGCCGCGTAATCGCTAGAATCTTCTACGTCATGCTGCGCGATCGTCTGCCTCTGCTCATCACCGGCATCTCCGGGGTTGCCGGCTTCAACGCCTTCGACTACTTCCGCGCGCGCTATCCGGGTCAAGTCGTCGGCATCAGGCCCGTGCAAACCTTCAGGTTCGTCGGGCCCGGAGTCGTCGCCATTGACACCGACGATGCCGTTGGCATGCGCCATCTCTTCGACCGCTACGGCTTCCGCTCGGTTCTGAACGCCGTGGGCAACTGCGCCCTTAAATCATGCGAACTCAATCCCGCGATGGCCGAACGCATCAACGTCGCCAGCGTGCAGGCGTTACTGGAAAGCCTGCTTCATCGCCATTCGGTGCGAGCCGTGCATGTTTCGTCGGACCTGGTCTACTCCGGCGCCGGCGCGGGCAATTATCTCGAGTCGGCGCCGACCGATCCGGTCACCGTCTACGGCAAAACCATGGTGCGGGCGGAACAGCTCTGGCACGAACGCTATCCGCGTGCGGCGGTACTGCGGATGTCGCTGCCGATGGGCCCGAGTTTCAACGGCCATGCGGGGGCGATTGACTGGATCCAGTCGCGCTTCCGGGCAGGTAGGCCGGCGACGCTCTATTTCGACGAGGTCCGCTCCTGCACCTACTGCGACGACCTGAACCCGGTCTTCGAGCGCTTCTTGGCCGGCGACGAGGCGGGCATTTATCATCTGGGAGGTCCGCGAGCGAACACGCTCTACGAGATCGCCCAGGTGGTCAATCGCGTGGGAGACTACGATCCGCAGCTGCTGAAGGGCTGTCCGCGCCAGGCCGCCGGGCCGATGCCGCCGCGCGCCGGGGACGTTTCCATGAATAGCGACAAATTGGTACGACTCTGGGGCGGGCAACCGTTTCGTCCCTGGCCGCTGGGGAGCGACGTGACGCCGCTGCATCCGCAGTGGCACCACGATCGGCCCGCCCATGAAGCGCGTTCGTTGCGGCAAATCCAGGAACGTCTCTACCGCTACCCGGCTACCATTTGAGTTGCGGGAGTTCGCAGCGCTGCTCCGCGGCATTGGCGGCGACGCCTACGGGATGATAGCGCAGCGTCATCCGACCTGCCTGGAGCGTGACGGCGACGTAGCCGGGACGGAGTTCCTCGAGAAAATACCCGGGGGGCTTCGTCTTGGCGAAGTTGCGATCTTGATTGTAGAGGGCGGAAGGGAACAGGATTTCGTGGTAGGGAGTGTGATCGTTCCAGCCGCGGACGCCGTTGTGGAAATGGCCGTGCAGCAGGGCGAGGACGCGGTCGCGATGGCGGTTGAGGATGGCGTAAAGCTCAGTTTGGCCGTCCTTGGGTTTGACGTACCAGCCGCGGTCGGGGTGGCGATTTTCGTGCACCGGGACGTGCATGCACAACATGAGGAACAGCCCGCGTTTGGCCGCCTCGTCGCAGCGCTCGCCGATCCACGTCAGTTGCCGACCGGTTAAAAAACCGTCGTGCGAATCGGTGTGCGAGTTGTTCACGAGCAGGAAACGGACGCCCTTGTGGTCGAGCACCATGTCGATACTTTCGCGAATGTGTTTCTCAAAGTGGTCGGCCTGGTCGTGATTGCCGGGGATCTCGTGGATCGGCTTGCGCAGTCCCCGACGAATGTCCTTGTAGACCGCGTACTGGGCCTCGCGCTGACCGTCGACGACGTCCCCCAGATGCAGCACGAAATCGCCGGCGGCGGCGTCGAGGGCGCGGACCGTCTGCGTCCAGCGCGTGGCCGGGGCCATGCTGTCCTGCCGGCCGATGTGCGTGTCGGTGACGATGAGGAATGAAAACTCCGGGCGCTGCACGGAATCGGCGAAGGCAGGAAGTTTCAACACGACGCTGGCGCCAAGGGCGGTGAGACATTGTCGGCGATTCATGGTCAGGCTCCGAATGCGGCCAGCTTATTTGTCTGCAAACGACACGTACAAGACTTCTTTCTGATCGAGCGACAGCCCCAGAGAGACGATGGATTTGACCTTAACGTCCGCAAGTGCGGACGGCGCCTTGCCCAGGCGCAGAATTTTCGCATCCGCGGCGATCAGGAAATCCTCGGCCGGGCCCTCTTCCGACGCTTCGATCGAGATTTTCCGCGTTGCCAGATCGACGGCTGCGACGGTGCGGCGCAAGACCATGGGGACATCCAGGGTGATGGACGTCGCGCGCTTCGTGTCGCTGTCGTATCCGACGATCACCTTGGCAGGCGATTGCAGTTGGCTGACCGGGACGTTGCGTAGCGTCGTGTAGGTGTAGTGGACGAGCCGAAGTTGCGTCCAGGAGTCGTACTCGAATTCCACGGACTTGTAGCGATCGCTGGTGATCAGCGACAGCGTCTTCTTCTCGGGATCGTGGCGAACCAAGAAACCGGTGATCGAGATGCGTTGGCTGTAGGGATTCGTATGGTACTTCGATTTGGTGATCCACATCTCTTGAATCGCGGTCCGGTCGGGGGTGAGCAGGATCTTGACGCCGTGCGACCAGGGTTTCACGTTTCGCAAATCGACGGCCGATCCCGTTTTGCCGTCGAGCGAGACGCGCATCTGGGGAGTGATCTTGACGGCGCGAGGCATGTGGCTCAAATTCGCGATCAGCTCGTTGCGAGTCGCGTCTACCTGCGTGACCACGCCCCAGTCGAAGTTCGATTCGACGCGAATGGCGACGACGTCTTCGTCCGCGGAGGTGATCAGCGCCAGACGGTGGAGCTTTTTCAAGTCCGTCAACTTGAGCCGCATGCCGAACGAGTCGGTGATGGGAATCTCTTTCTTGAAAAGGTTGAATGACTTTTCCTGTCCCTTGGGGGGTTGCGAGATGGAGACCGTGCCCAGCTCGGCATCGAGCGATTGCAACGTCCCGAAAATCTCCTTCTCCTGGGCGGCCGCGATCGACGCCAGGGGCAAGACAAGCAACAGCGCGAGACAATGAGACGGCATGGCGACGACTCTTCTGAGGAGGTGCGGGCGGTAGCGTTATACCGTACGCGGGGAATATTGCTACCAGAGCCACGACCGCTAGGGAGCGGCTTCACGTGCCAGGGAACTTCAAGCCGCTCCCTAGCGGTCGCGGCTCCTTGACTTACGGTGGACCGCGAAAGGTATAGTTCGTCTTGCGACGAGGTCTATTATCGGAACGAGCACGCCTATTTTATACTCCCCGCGGACAAGAGTGATGCAAGCCCGGCGGGTGAGGCGCCCGAATACCTGGCGTCACCCGTTGGGCTTTCTCGGTTCATCAACCGGTTTCCGGCAAAAAGCTCGGCAGATTCACTCCCGCGATCGGCTGAAACTTGCCGCGGACCTGCAGGAGATGGGTTTCGACATTGACGCCGCCCCATCGATAGAGGGCTTCCACGAGGCGGCGATTCTCCATGGGAACGACCGCCAATACCGAGGCGCCGCGGAAGCGTTCGAGTTCGTGCTGCATCAAGGCGAGCATCTCGTCCTCGGTGCGGGCAAACGCGGGGCCGAGCATGTTGATCGCCTTATGCCGAATGGAGACGGCGAAGCCGGCGAGGTTTCCGCGCGCATCTTCCATCACCGAGGCATGCAGACAACCGAGCGGATTCTCGATGCAGAACCGATAGTCCCCCTCCCGGCGAATGCCGCTGATTTCCAGCTCGAGCGCGCCAATGTTCGCGACATCGTCCGGCGTGGCCGCGCGCACCCGCTCGCCCAGCGCCACGGGGCGACCGGTTCCGTCCGCGGGCACGGCGAGCACCATATCTTGATGGACGACGCGTGGTACGAAGCCGGCGCGGTTGTAGAGCGAGAACGAGTCCATGTTGCAGGCGCTGCCGACCAGGCGCAGCGCGTCGTATCCGTGGGACTCCGTAAACTCGACGATGTGCTTGATGAGCCTACCGCCAACGCCGCGGCCGAAGTATTTGGAGTCGACCGCCATGATTCCGAGACTCACGTGCCGCTCGCGCGGATGGTAAAAGCAAGCGCCCATCATGGCGCCCGTTTCCGGATCCGCGGCGACCACGCAATGGCCCGGACTGATTCGGCGATAGATCTCCGCGAAGATCGTCATGTCTCGGTCGTCGCACGTGAAGTGATCCTTGCCGGCGCCGTGGTTCCAGTACCACTGGTTGAACGACCGCTTGAGCATGGCGCCATGAAGGGGCACGTCCGCCTCGACCATCGGCCGCAAGGCGCAATCCAGTGCATGGAGTTTCGCGGACATTCGGCGCTCCTGAATATGGGCCAGGCCTCGTGGGCATCTTATCCATTTCGATCTCGGCGGGAACGTTTCGCGGGCCCGTTGACTTCATCGATCGAACGCCTATCGTGGCCGTACCGCCTCCGGTCGGCAACCCCCATGCGGAGATCTCATGATACGCCCCCTCCTTATCTCGCTCCTCCTGTTCGCGGCCGTTCACGATGTTCCGGGGCAGGAGAAACTCTTCCAACGCGACAACCTCGTTGCCTGGTGTATCGTGCCGTTCGACGCCAAGAAACGCGGCCCCGAGGAACGCGTCCTACTGCTCAAACAGCTCGGCTTCAAACGTTACGCCTACGATTGGCGAGTCGAGCATCTGCCGACCTTCGACAAGGAACTGACGCTGCTCAAAGAGCACGGCATCGCCCTCAAAGCCGTGTGGTTCCCCGCGAGTACGACGGGCAGCGCCCGCACGATTCTCGACCTGCTCAAGAAGCACGAAATCAAGACGCAGCTCTGGGTCTCGATCGGCGACCCGGCTCCCGGCAAGGAGCAGGCGGAGAAGGTCGCGGCCGCAGTCAAGATTCTGAAACCCGTGGCCGGCGAGGCGGCGCTGTTGGGCTGCAAGGTCGGACTCTACAATCACGGCAACTGGTTCGGCGAACCCGAGAATCAACTCGCCGTCCTCGAAGCGCTCAAGATGCCCAACGTCGGCATCGTCTACAACCTCCATCATGGCCACGACCATCTCGAGCGTTTTCCCAAGATGCTCAAGGCGATGATGCCGCACCTCTTCGCGCTCAATCTGAACGGCATGATCCCAAAGGGGGACCGCGAAGGGAAGAAGATCCTTTGCCTCGGCGAAGGGACGCTCGACTTGAAGTTACTGCAAATCCTCCGCGACAGCGGCTATCGCGGACCGGTCGGCATCCTCGGCCACACGCAACACGACGTCGAACTGCGTCTGCGCGACAACCTCGACGGCCTCGATTGGCTGTTACCGCAACTCGACGGCAAGTCGCCTGGCGCGAAGCCGAAATATCGCACCGCTTCGACGAGCGCGCCGACGCCGAACGCCGGGGGCTACCTGATCGACGGCAAACCGGCGTATCGCAATCCGCCGATCACCGTCGAGGTGAAGGCGAAGCTGACGCGCAAGGACCGTTACAACATTCTCGCCGCCAACGACACGAAGCAATCGGGCCAGCACTGGGAGATCTTCTCGGAGAACGGCACCGGCCTGCTCACCGTCTACGTGCCCGGGCTGACGCCCGATCACGTGCGGACGAACGCCCAACTCTGCGACGGCGCCTGGCATCGCGTGGCCATGCTGTACGCGGCCGATCGCATTCTCTTGTACGTCGATGGCAAGCGCGTGGCGGATCAGACCGTGAAATCAAAGGGCAAGGCCGTCGTTCCGGGCAACCTCGCGATCGGTCGGCTCGTCGAAGGGACGCTCGGTTGCGACGGTATCATCGAATCCGTGCGTCTGAGTACCGGGTTGCGCATCGTCGGCGAAGCGGAAACGCCGTTGATGAACGATGCGAATACGATCGGCCTGTGGTTTCCGACGGAGGGGGCGAAGGAACTCGAGGATCGTTCGAAGTTCAAGAACCCGGCGCGGTTGGCGAACGCCACGCCGGCATCGACGAAGCAGGGGCCGACGCCGCCGGCCGGATTGCAGCTTCACCCGGTCAATGCGAAGCTCAAGGCGGTGCTGATCGATCGCTCTGAGTCCGATGCGTACCTCGCCGTGCGCGTCGATGGCGAGGGGAACCTATTCGTCGCCGGGCGCGAGGCGGTCTTCGTTTTTCCGCCCAAAGCCGACGGCAGCTACGGCCCGCGCCAGGAAATTTGCCGATTCCCGCCCGACTCGATCATCATCGGCCTCGAGTATCTCGGTAACGATCTCTACGTCCTCGCCGCGAACGCGCTCTACATCCTGCCCGAAGCCCGCGCAAAGTGGCAGGGCGTGAAGCCGAGGCGTTTGCTTTGGGGCCTGCCGCTCGACTTGCACGTAAGCTTTCATTGCCTGGCATGGGGCCCGGAAGGCGATCTCTACCTGACGCACGGCGATCCGCTCCTGAACGCCAGCGACTGGGAACGTCCCGACCACTGGGGGCACTGGACGCTCTTCACCCGCGGCATCGGCGACGGTGCGGAAACGCCGTGGCGCAAGACGCCGTACACCGGAGTCGGCGCGGTGCTTCGTTACAATCGCGAAACGGGGGCCGTGAAGGTCGTGGCGACGGGCTTGCGCGGGCCGGTCGGCCTGGCGTTCGACTCCAAGTGGAACTTGTTCACCAACGACAACGACCACGAAAGCCGGGCGGCTCAGTACGCCCCGGCGAAGCTCCTGCATGTCTTTCCGAACATCGACTTCGCCTGGCCCCGTGGCTGGATGGCGTCGAAAAGTCCCGAGCGTTTCGATCTCATCGAACCGATGATCTCGACCATGGGCCGAGGCGTCCCGTGCGACCTGGCCTATTATGACGAACCGCTCCTGCCCGAACTTCGCGGCCAACTCTTGATGGACCGCTGGGACCGCATGGCGATCAACCGCTATCCGCTGCGGCGCGAGGGGCTCACGTTTCGGTCGGAGGAAATCCCCTGGCTCGAAGGTAAGAACAACGCCCGCCCCGTGGGCGTCGCCGTCGGTCGCGGCGGCCGAGTCTTTGCGACGGCCCTCTACCTTACCGGCAACGTCTGGTCGCCGCACTGCGTCAGCGATCTGATCCTGATCACGCGTGCCGACGACGAGCCGGGCGTGCCATTCGAGCCGATCGACTGGACGAAAGCCGACCTCGGCACGCTCCGCAAGGAGAACAACAGCGATTCATGGGAGCGACGTTACCGCGCCCATCAAGAACTGGTGCGCCGCTTCGGCCAGCAGCCGACTCGCTACGATATCCCCGCTTCGAAGGCCGGGCTCTTGCACGGCTATGAAGGCGACAACGTCTCGTTCGAGAAGCTGTTGCCGCACGCGCTCAGCAGCGACCTCTACGAACGGCAGCTCGGCTGCAAACTGCTGGCCCGGCGCGCTTCGCTCAAGGACCTCGAAAACTTAACGAAGTCTCCCGTCACGCTCAATCGCCTCGCCGCGACCATCGCGATCGGCTATCGGCTCACCGTGCCGCCCAGCGATTACGTCCCGCCGGCAAATCTGCCGCTGACGTATTCCTCGAAGAATGCACACTTCACACTCACGTTTGCCGACGCTGCCCAGCCCGTCGATCTGCACGCCCAGGGCCGAGTCGGTAGTTTCACCATGGCCCAGAAATGGAAGACGTTGCCGCGTTCAGCCGAGGAGAACGCGCTTTTCGATCTGCTCGTTCGCGGACTGAGCGACACCGCCGAGCCGGTGCAGACGCAGTCGGCGTACTTTCTCTCGCTGTTGCGCGACGAACGGAGCGAGCCGATGATCGCCAAGACTCGGCTCGCTCTGCGCAGCAAGGCGCTCGCCCATGTTCCGCCGCGACCGGTCGCCAAAGCCTGGCGGCTCGGTCCGTTCCTCGACGAGATCCCTGCCATCGAGCAGCGGCCCCTCGATTTGACGCAGGCGTGGACCTTGGCCGAAAGTAGCGAAGGCCGATTCGCTGTGGCGCCGGGGACGGTTTTCCTCGCCTTTCGTCTGGAGAGCGGTCTGCGTCAACCCGCCCTTCTGACGATCGCCGGCCAAGCCTCGATCTGGCACAACGGCAAGCTCGTCTCAATGGCAGGCGACGTCGTGCCGCTCGACCTGCAGCCCGGCAGCAACGACTTGCTCGTTCGCAGCAGCAACGAAGTCACGCTTCACTTCCGCACCAAGGAACGGACGCAGGCCACGCTCCCCGAGAAGACCAAGCCCCTCTCGATCGCGACGGGCCCGGAGCGCGTGCCGCCGGAGTTTTTGGAGCTCGACTGGAGCAAGGAGTCCTTGAAGGGAGACGCCGCCAACGGCCGACGATTGTTCGGCGCCCTGGCGTGCGCCAAGTGCCATGCGATCTCGCCCGATCAGTCCGTCGTCGGCGCCCCGAGCCTGACCGACGCCAAGAAGCGTTTCACCGTGCCGCATCTGGTCGAGTCGATTCTGCTACCGACACGGCAGATCGCGGAGACATTTCGCGGCTCGATCCTCGAGTTGAAATCGGGGCAGATCCACACCGGGCTCATCGTCCAGGAAACCGCCGACGTGGTCGAACTGTTGCAGGCCGACGCCAGCCGGCGCACGATCGCGAAAAAGGAGATTGAGGAGCGTCGCCCGTCGCCGATCTCGCCGATGCCGGCCGGCGTCGTCAAAACGCCCGGCGAGCTACGCGACGTGTTGGCGTATTTGCTCAGCAACCACCCGCTGCCCCCGTGATGGCGCGATTTCACGGCGGCTCGGACTTAATTCAGCTCAACTCGTGGATCGGTCGTCCGGCGCCGACGATGCTCACGGGCCTGCCCGAGGCGTCTTCGTAGTGGGTGTCGAGTGAGATGCCGAGCGTTTGGTAGAGCGTGGCGAGCAAATCGCCGGGCGAGACGGGGCGTTCGCGGACCCTGCCGCCGCGCGGTTCGCTGGCGCCGACGACTCGACCCCCTTGCAATCCGCCGCCGCCGAGCAGGGCCGAGAAGCAATTCGACCAGTGATCGCGGCCTGCGTTGCCGTTGATGAGCGGCGTGCGGCCAAACTCGCCGGCGCAGTAGATCACGACGTCGCCGAGCATGCCGCGATCTTCGAGATCTTCGACGAGCGCCGCGATCGCGACGTCGAGCGGCGGCAGATGCGTCTCGAGCCCGCGCTCGATGTTATCGTGATGATCCCAGTACCCGGTGTTGACCGTGACGCAGACGGCGCCCGCTTCCACGAGTCGCCGAGCGAGCAGCGCGCCCTGCCCGTAGAGATGCCGGCCATACCGATCGCGTAGGCGCGAACTTTCCTGGCTCAGATCGAAGGCGCTGCGGACGCGGTCGCCGGTCACCATGTCGAGCGCCTGAATCTTGAACGCGTTGAGGCCTTCGAGCGCGCCGGTGCGGTCGATGTCGCGACGCAGGGTATCGAAATCGCGCAGGAGCCGGGTTCGATTCTCAACGCTGCGCACGCTCAGGCTGGGCGGGAGGGCGAGGTTCGGTACGCGGAAGTTGTTCGCGCTCGGGTCGGCGCCAACCTCGAACGGGTTGTTCGCGGCCCGCAGATAGACGGCGCCTTGATAGCCGAACGCTTCCGCCTTGGGGATGGCGACATAGGGGGGCATGTGCGCCTGCCGGGCGCCGAGACTGCGAGCGATGACGGACCCGAACGATGGCTTCTGCGGTGCGTTGCGCGCGAGTGTCGGACCGAAGTAGCCGGTCTGCATCCAGTGAGCGGACGGGGCATGGATGGCGTTCTGGTGGTAGACGCTGCGGACGATGGACAGCTTGTCCATGACGCGTGCCTGGCGCGGAAACCGCTCGGTCAGGCGGATGCCGGGGACCGACGTCGCGATGGGGCGGTACATCCCGCGGAACTCGGCCGGGGCGTCGGGCTTCATATCGTAGGTATCTTGCTGACTGAGTCCGCCGTGCGTCCAGAAGACGATCAGCGACTTGTTCGCTGTCGGCTGTCCCGGACGGCGCGGCTCGGCGGCGCGGGCGCCGAGAATGTCGGCGAGCCCCAGGCCCAGAGCCGGAGCGCCCAGGCCGAGGAAGTTGCGACGGTTGATCGATAGTTGCTTCATGAATGCACCAGTTCGCGTCTCTGCTTTATTGCACGCTATAAGTCGTTTATTCGTTCCCTTTAATCCAATTTAAGATATGCTCCTGGTCCACCTCTTTTATCTGACTTTGTGCAGGAGAATTTCCCTGATACTTCACGTGTGCTAGCTCACACCATACAAAACTTGCCCCGTCGAAAATGCAGTTCTCGAAACGCGTTGCCCGAAACTCTATCTGTTTGAACGAGCAGCCTGAAAAATCGCACTCGACAAAACTAACACGTCTACCACCGCACGATCGCGAAAAACTCCCAAGCCAGGATGCATCTCTAAAGTTGCAGCTTCGGAATGCCGCATCATTGCACGAAATTGCGAGCCGAGCCGATTCAAATTGGCAGTTCTTAAAAATCGCTCGTTTCATCTGGCAGTCTATTAACTTCGCACGTGTGAAAGAAACCTGGGATACTTTCGAGCCGTCAAAATGCGATGCGATGGACGCACGTTCAAAATCACATCGTGCTAGATCGCACTTCGCAAAGCTAAATGACCCAAGCGAGGGATGAGAGTTATTTTGTCCGATAGAAATCCCCTTGAAATCTGCAACATCGTCGATGATCCGGCCCTTCACAAGTCCTCTCAGTTCGCGGAGTTTTTCGCTTACAAAGGGATCAGAGTCCCATCGTGAAATCAGTTGATTCCGAGGCATGCAGCACCTCAAGCAGGAACACGTCAGAGACGTTTAATGGTTAAACAAGAACTCGTTCGTCGCCAGGAGCGCCCAGAGCAGCGAGCCGTACGCCTCTTTACGATCGGTTTGCGATTCGAGAAACTCCACCGCCAAGTTCAACTCGCGCGTCCTCGGCGCCCGGGCGAAGACGCGCTGGAAGACGTCGCGGACGTTGTGGGCATGCGGTTGGCCGTTCTTCGCCAGGCGGGCGACGTAGCCTTTGTCGGTCGTCAGCTTCTCCTGAAGTTCGACCGAACTGACCATTTCGAGCGTCTGCCCCAACGCGGGGGCGTCGACGCGTTCGCATTCACAGGCCGAGTTGCGCGCAGGTCGGCCGAAGACGTCGAGGAAGTTGCTCGGCACCGCTTCGTCGGGGAGTTCGATGGCCCGCGTCCCCTTCGGGAAATCGCCGGCCACGCTGCGAAACTTTGTCGGCGCCTCCAGCACTTGACCCAGGGCATCGAGTAACACCTCGGCAGGGAGACGACGCGGGTAATAGCGGGCGAAGCTCTGCACGTCGTCCTGGTTGGCGTCCTCCGGGATCGAGCTGAGCCCGTACGCGGACGAGTTGCAGATGGTGCGGACGAGTTGCTTGATGTCGTAGCCGCTGTCGGCGAACCCCTTGGCGAGCGCGTCCAGAAGTTCGGGGTTGCTGGGCGGATTGGTGCTGCGAGCATCATCGATTGGATGGACGATGCCGCGCCCGAGGAAGTGGCCCCACATGCGATTGGCCATCGTCCGGGCGAAGTACGGATTGTCCTTGGTCGTCATCCACTGCGCGAGTGCTCGGCGGGGATCGTCGTATTTGCCGAGCTTGAACTCGGCGCTGCCGGGAGCGCGGGGCCGCATCGTTTGTTTGGTCCGCGGGTGCACAACTTCGCCTTCGTCGGCGAGAAAAATGATCTCCCCCGTCGGAACCTCGGCGTCCGCGAAGCCCCCCTTTCGGCCCACCCGTGCGAAGACGGCGGCGAGCTGAAAGTAATCGGCCTGGCTCCACGCCTCCGCGGGATGATGATGGCACTGAGCACACTGAATGCGAACGCCCAGAAACGCCTGAGCCACTGATTCGACGTATTCCGGCCCGGTTCGCACCGTTCGATACCAAACTGCGGGAGGATTGGTCTCCTGGCTGCCGGATGCGGTGAGGATCTCGCTGACGAAGCGGTCGTACGGCATGTTGTCGGCGAAGGCGTCGCGGATCCAGTTCGTGAACATCGCAGTGCCGGGACGCTGAAAGCGCGTGCTGTACCCCTTGCCGCGATTGCGCAAGATGTCCCCCCAGCGGAGCGCGAAGTTGCTCGCGTACTCGGGCCGATCGAGCAAGCGGTCGATCAGCTTGGCGCGCTTGTCGGGCCGAGCGTCGGCGACGTAGGCCTTCACTTCTTCGGGAGTGGGCAACGTGCCGCAGATGTCGAGCGACGCCCGGCGAATGAACTCTTCGTCCGAAGCGGGCGCCGACGGGGCGATGCCGAGGCGTTTCCAGTTGGCGACCAGATGCTGATCGATGCCCGTTGCCTTTTCCCAGGCCGAGGGCAGCGGCGCCGACTTCTGCGCGTGCGGCACGACGCCGTGAAAGACGGCGATCTGATCGGCGTACCGAACCATGACCGCGAACAGACCGCTGCGGTTCTTGACGAGGACAATGCCGTTGTCGTCGGTCTCGGCGATTTCGGGTTCGTTCGACTGGTAGACGGCTTGCCGGGTGACGTCGCGCGTAGCGCCGGTCGAGAAATGGGCGGTGACGCGCAGCGGATGCAAACGGGTGGCCGCATCGAAGACCTTACGGTCGGGCGTGACGGTGATGCGCTGGAGCACGGGGTCGGCGGGACTCGCGGGGCGGGCGCCGGCCTCGATCCAGCGGAGGATAGTCTGGTAATCTTGCGTGTCGCTCGCCAGACGTTTGCCGCCGCCGTGCGCGACGGCGCCAGTCGCCTTGAGCAGGAATAGGCTGTTCTTCGGATCGGCCGAGAAGAGCCGTCGGCCGCGTGCTTCCTGGACGATCGACTCGAAATCGAGGTCGGGCTCGAAGCCCAGCAGCGAGAGGGCGAAGTGGTTCTGTCCCCCCGCCTTGCCGTGACAGCCGCCGCCGTTGCAGCCGAGCTTGGTGAGCAGCGGCACGACGTCGGCGAAATAGGCCGGGGCTTGCGCATTTACGGAGGCCGTCAGCACGACGCAAGCGAGCAGTCCCGATGCAAAGCGAACGCGCGTCATTCGGTGATCTCCAACTCCACGAATCGGCTCGCGCGGAACAGCGGTTGATCCTCGACCGTGCCGACGGCTTCCAGTCGCAAGAACGGTTGACGACCGAGCGGCGCGTCCTCGGTGGCGATCACTTGCAGGGCGCCGGTCTCAGTTTGGCCCACGAACGTGACGCCTCGGCTCAAGAGTCCCGCGACGCCGCCGGGTGCGGTCAACTCTGTGTGGATCTTGCCGAGGAAGCCGTGCCTGCGTTCCGCCGAGAAGCGGAGCTGGATGATTTTGCCGCGGGCGATCTTGGTCGGCGTGCGCGGGTCGATTTCGAGGGCGATGCGAGCCGGGCGGATTTCGACCGTGATCGGATTGCTCACCAGCGTTTTATTCAGTGGCGCGATCTCCGCTTGTAGGGCGAAGGTGTAGGGGCCGGGCGGGAGCGTCGCGGGGAAGGCGAAGCAGATCCACCCCTTCTTGACGGATGCGAGGACGACGAGCGGTTTGCCGACGAGCCGCGGTTGGCCCAGTGCGGATAGTTGCATCGCCCCGAGCGGACCGGCGGTCTCGATGTCGATCGCCACCTCGAGGATGCTTTCCTGATAGACGACCGAGTGGGCCGGGGTCGCCGTCAATGAAGCGTTGGCCGGGGGTCCGGTTGCGAGCGGGATCTCCTGCGTGAGCCTGCCCGACGGCGTCGTTTGCTGCGGCCAAACCATCGCCCCGCCGCGAACCGGACGAACTCTGCCGTCCGCATGTCCCACGAGATGGAGGCTGCCCGCGAATGGCGGACAGCTGTCGCTTGCCGACAAGACAAGGACGGCGCGATCCTGACCCGGGCCGATCCAGACGTCGGGACAATGCATGCCTGCGGGAAGCGTCTCGGCAGTGACCTTGATCGGCCCCGACATCCCGCGTCGGCGAATCGCGACGACTTCCAGCAGTTCGCGTCCGCCGACCGGTACGTTGAATCCAGCAGGCTGATCGGTTCGCCGAGAAATGACCGCGAGGTCGAAGTCGGGCTCCTCCCGGCGAACGCTGAGCCGATACAGTCGGCGCGGATCGCGCCGAAGGCCGCCGATGACGTTGCGTACCAGAATCGTGTAACGCCCGTCCGCCGGCGCCACGAAACGCCCCGACGGATCGGAATGATTCGTCGGAAAGCGATAACCGCCCAGATTGTCGACGTCGTCGGCGAGCTTCATAATCTCATTGCGAGTCGCATCGAGGACGGCGACTTCGAGATCGACGGGCGAACCGATCCGTTCGCCGAACGCTTCGAGCCAGAGGACTTCGCCCTTGCGAGCGGTGACCGAAAACTCATGAATCTCGTCCCCCGCGGCGAGTTGGCCGCAGACTTCGCTGCCGATCGCCAGTTCCTGCACCGCGGCAGCGTCCTTCACAACGACGGGCACGTCGGTCACGCCGAAGAGGATCGGCAAGTTGCTGCCGGGAAGATGGTACGCGAAGAAGTCGCCGACCATCTGGCACGAGCGCATCGGCATCGGCAGGCTCCCCGGCCTGGGCGTGACGTCGACCTCGACGAACTCCTGGCCGAGATTGCGCCCGAAGAGTTTGACGCGGGTCGTCTGGCCACGGGTCACGACGCAAGGAAACGCGAACTCCACGCGCGGTTTGGTATCGATGTCGAGACGATAGAAATGCGACGGACTCCCCAGGAAGCTGAGATCGAAAAGCTTGGCGACGTAGACGCCGTCCACGGGCGCCAGGAAATCGACGAGTGGATCGACGCCTTGCGCCTGCCGCTGCACCGCGAGCCGTTTACCGCTCGAATCGTGAACGTCGAGCACGGCACGCAGCTTGGAGTCGATACGCTCGGCCCAGCATTCGAGCACCACGCGCTGTCCCTTCTTGGCGGAGAACGCGTAGCCGTCGACGTCGCCCGGCTTCTCGATCCGCCCGCTCGCCACGACGTCGAGATCGACCGCTTGCGGAGCGTCGGCCGAATCGTTCGGCTCCGCTTCGAGCACTTCGGTACGTTGGCTGACGACGAACGCCCGCGGCGAACTCATGCCGTGCAGGCCGATCGTCCGCAGATCGTAAACGCCGGGCGGGGTCTCAGGCGGAATATCGAGGCGAAAGCGCTTGGCGTCGAGCTTCGTGACTACGAGCTTCGGCATGGCGACGTACAAATCGCGCAGCCCCTCCAGATTCAGTCCCTCGACCGAGACGGTCACCGAAGCGCCCGCCTTCCCGCCCGGCGGAAAGACGGCGTTCAGCACGGGATTCGGAGAGTCCGCACGAATCGGCATCGACCCCAAAGTCGCGCAGAGAACGACGGCGAGAAGGCGAACGCAACGCATCGAAACTTCCGGGCAAAGATTGGCGAGGTAGGCGTGAAAAACAAATCGTCGCGGGTTGCTGGGTGGGGTTGCTCGGACGATGTAGATTACCGGGCAGGCCCCGAGAATGCAAGTTTCTTCTCGCCCGGCACGCAGGTTGTCGACGGCTTCTCGGCATCCCCGCCCTTCAGGTTGTTGGCAGCCGACGCCAGCGGTTCCCGTATTCTATCCTTCGGAGGATTCGGCGTCCGTCGCTCCGGAATCTATTATTCGCAGGGGAGTTCTCAAGCATGCGTCTCACCACGTTTGCCCTCATTCTGGTCGCCGTTTTTCAGGCCCCGGCCGATGGCTTCGAACCGCTCGCGGCCCGCAAGGCCAAGCCAGCCACACCCCCCGCCGGCGCCAACCACTGGGATCGTTTCCGCGGTCCGAATGGCTCCGGCAAAGTCGACGACCCAGGCATTCCCCTGACGTTCGGCCCCAATAAGGATCTTCTCTGGAAGGTCGCGTTGCCGGGGACCGGCAATTCGAGCCCTGTCATTTGGGGCCAACGTCTCTTCCTCCATGCCGCCAGCGCCGACGGCAAATCGCGATCCTTGCTTTGTCTGGACGTCGCCGACGGCAAGACGCTCTGGCAACAGAGCATTCCCGGCGCCCAGGTCAAGATCCGAGCGGATAGCTCCTTCGCCTCCTCCACGCCGACGACCGATGGCCAGGCGATCTACGTCTCGTTCTGGGACGGTACGGACATCCTGTTGTCCGCGTACGATTTCGACGGCAAACGGCTGTGGAGCAAGAATCTCGGCCCCTTCAACAGCCAGCACGGCGCGGCCGCGTCGCCGATCCTGTACAAGGACAAGGTCATTCTCGCCAACGACATGGACAAGGACGATTTCACCACCAAGAAGCCGAACGCTCGGCCGTCGATGCTGATTGCGCTCGACAAGCGGACCGGCGAGTTGGTCTGGGAGACGCCTCGCGTGGCCGAGCGCGCCTGCTACTCCGCCCCATTTTTGCGACAGGCGCCCGGACGGAGCGATCCGGAACTGGTCGTTACCAGCACCACTGCGATCACGGGATACGACTTGGAGTCGGGCTCGGTGCTATGGGAAGCCAAGAACTGGCAGGAGCCCAGCGGCAAAGGGCCGCTGCGGACGGTGGCGTCGCCTGCGATCTTGGGCGATGTGTTGTGCGTCTGCAGCGGCGGCGATGCCGGCCGATATGCCATCGGTCTGTCCCTGCCCGCAGCGGGAAAAGCCCCGGCGCCGCTTTGGGACAACCGTAAGGATTTTCCGTATGTCGCGAGTCCCCTGGCGCACGGCGCGCATTTCTACTTCGTGAACGACGCCGGGTTCGCCGGCTGCTACGAGGCGCGGACCGGCAAACGGATCTGGTTCGAGCGTCTGGCCGACTCCGGCTTCCACGCGTCGCCGCTCTTGATCGACGGCAAGATCTACGCGACCAGTGCCGCGGGGGCCGTCTACGTCGTTGCCGCGGAGCCGACCTACCGTTTGCTCGCGCACAACGAGTTAGGCGAAGTCGTTCGCGCCACCGCTGCAGTTGCCGGCGGCCGGCTGTACATTCGCGGCGAACGCCATTTGTTCTGCATCGGCAAGAACGAGGCTCGCTGAGCGAAGATACCTTCGCTATGTGGATGCACAGGGATTCAAGTTACGCCCGTACTGTGAACTGCGCAGTTAATGAGCCGTTAATCTTCGCCGTCTTGACGAGCGAGAGGAGCGGATTGCTTTCTTGCTGCGAACTCAGTGCCAGCGACATCATCTCGTTCAGAAGATTCTCTGAAAGCTGAAGGGACATCTCGGCATAGGAACCTTTCAAGTCGGCAAACTGCGTCCGCACCAGTTTGTCGACGAACTCCTGCATTGCCGGGCTCATAGGGGATCCTTTCGGTTGTTCGGTCGGGTTGGCGCCCTGATGTATCCAAACAAGATCGATAAAAAAAGCTTCCGCAGTGGTTTGCCATTGGAGCTGAGAGATGTCGTTCCCGATTCCGCCGGGCAGAAACCGTTTGAGAATGGGGAAGGGATCGAGAGTCAACTCGACTCCGCCGGAAAACCAGCCCGATGAGGAACGGACGACTTCATTGCCCAATGCCTGGTTGAGCGCTTTGATGATGTAATCGACGACCTGTTTTCCGACGAGAGTGGTTTCAAGGCGCCCTTCCAGCAAGGCCCCACGAGCGACGACAGGGCGAGTGATATTCACTTCGAGGCCGTTGCCCGCAAGGATGTTGAGGAACGGCTTCCCGACGACATTGAGCGCCTGGCTGGATAGTTTCGCATTCATTCGGAAGCGATTGGTTCCGCTGGCCGAGATGCGAATGTCGCTTACCGAGGACGGAAGTAGCGGGCGAAGCAAGTCGCATAGCGCTTCGAGGAACGGTTGATCCAACTGAAGCCGGAATGCGCCGGTCGAGCCTACTAAATCGGGATAGAGCGCGAGTAGATTCATGGCGGATTCCGTTCCGGCGGGGTACTCTACCGTTGGGCAGTCGTATGTCTTCCTGGCGACTACTTCGAACGAAAAAGTTCGCTCTGCACGAGTCCGTGGACGAGTGAGCGCAAACCGTAGTCGTCCGCGGCGGCGCTCTTGACGACGGCGTCGATCGTCCGTTGCTCGAGGTACGTCGCCGGTTCGCCGGTGGCGTAGGTGAGCAGATGCCGGGTAACGCCGCGCGCGAGTTCTTCCGGACGCTTGGCGAGCATCTGACGCAGTTGCTGGATACCTGCAAAGTCGGCGCCGTCGGGCGTGTGGCCGCTGCAATCGACGGGAAGTCCGTGGCGCCATTCCGCACGGCCTTTGCGCGCATTCGCAGGGAGCTTGACGAACTCCGGATCGGGCTCGCGGTATTTCAGGCGAAAGGCGCCGGTGACGTCGAAGCTTTCGAGCGCGAAGCCGTACGGATCGAATTTGGCGTGGCAGGCGCCGCACGAACCCTTGCCGCGGTGGAGGGCGAGCTGTTCGCGCAGCGTCTTGGCGCCGCGAATGTCGGGCTCAACCGGGTCGATGTTGGGAGGCGGCGGCGGAATGTGCACGCCCAAGAGCCGCTCCGCGACCCACACGCCTCGCTTCACCGGCGACGTGTTTGTGCCGTTCGCCGTCACCTTCATGGGCGCGGCCTGCGTCCAGATGCCGCCAAAGGGCGAATCCGCCGGCAGCTTGACTTCTCGCAGCGCGAAGCCGCTCACCTTGGGGAAACCATAGTGTTCGGCCAGGCGTTCGTTCACCAGCGCCCACTTCGGAGCCACGAAATCGCGGACGCTCAGATTCTTCTCAAGAATGCGCCGGATGCTGGCGCGCGTCTCCGCGACGCTCGAAATCTTCAGCAAGTCGTCGTACTCGGGATAAAGTTTCGTGTCGGGCGTCGTATCGTTGATCGCTCGTAGGCCGAGCCATTGGTCGACGAAGTCGTTCACGAACCGCTCCGACTTCGGGTCTTTCAGCATCCGCTCCGTCTGCGCGTGCAGCACCTTGGGATCGTGAAGCCGACCGTTGCGGGCGACTTCGAGCAGTTCCTCGTCGGGCGTTGAGTTCCAGAGGAAATAGGAGAGCCGCGAGGCAAGGGCGAAGTCGGTCAACTTGCCGGGGGCTTCGATGACGCACAGGAAGTCGGGCGAGGTCATCATCGCGGCCGTTTCGCTGCGGAAGGCGACTTCCAGCTTGCTGCCGGCCTCGATTTCGCGAGTGATGTTGGCCATCGTCTTGGCGAGTTCCGCCTCGGTCAGATCCCGGCGAAACAAGCGGGTGCCGATGCGTTTGAATGTCTTCTGCAGGGCGGTCACGTACTCTTCGCGTTCCCCCTTGGCCATCGTCTTGAGCGTCACGTTTCCTTTGCGCAACTTCTCCACAAGCTTCTCGGGAAAGTCGGCAGTCAGCCAACGGTCGCCGGGCAACGGCACTTCGGGTTCCTCGACATCGACCCATTCGATCGCCAGTCCGGCCTCTTTGCACAGCATCGCGAGGGTGTTCTTCGGCACCTTCACGCCGAGTCCGAGGGGGATCAGGCGGAAGCTGTCGTTCACGGGCGCCACGTCGTTGTCGTCGCGGGTGCGGAAATAGACTTCGGTTTCGAGCACCGCGGCCTTGCCCGGCGGCGCTTCGAGCACTTTCACCAACTCAATAAGTTGCGGATAGGCGCCGGTGTGGCCCGCGTAGATGCCGAAGGGGAGCGGTTTGTTCGTCTGGTAGCCGTAGACCGAGAGCCGTAACTTATGAACGCCGGGCACGCGGACGCTGAAGCCTTGCAATTTGCCTTTTTCGTTCTTGAGGCGCAAAGGACCGGAGGTGGTGTCCGTATTAAAGGAAACCTTCGTGCCGTTCTCGAGTTCGAGGATGTGCCCGGCCGACTGCTCGCTGGGCCCGGGCCAAAGGCGATAGGTGCGATTCTGCTTCGGAATCGGCTTCAGCATGCGATTGAGCAAGTCCTCGGCGATTTTCACGTACCCGCCTGCCCCGGCGGAGGATAACGGCAGCGCTGCCGAAACGCGATCGTAGCCGTCGACGCGGCCGTCGCTCGGCAGATCCCGGCCAACGGCGGGCCGAACCCCGAAGAGATCCTGGATCGTGTTGGCATACTCGTTTCGACTCAGGCGCCGAAACTTGCTTCGTCCCTCCTGCTGCTGGGCGCTCGCCAGCGCGTCGCTGAGCGCGACGCGGACCCACTCCGCCACCGCCGAACGTTCGACGGGCGTGAGCGGCTTTTGGCCCTCGGGCGGCATCGAGCCCGACTCGATTTGTTCCAGCACGCGGAACCAGAGCTTCGCCTCGCTGCGGAGTTGCTCCTTGGTGCGCTCGCCGGACAGATTGAGCTTGGCCTTCGGCTTCTCGGCGCCGTGACATCTCGTGCAATGGGCGGTGAGCACGGGCATCACCGCGGTCTTGAAAGTGCCAGCGACGTCTTGCGCGACAGCCGCCTCCACCAGGGCCAGCGAAGCGCAGAGCGCGAATCCGATACGAAGCATAGACTCTCCCGAGTTAGGCCAAACCGGCGATCGTGCCGCTGCCGGAGCCGAAGGTGTTGGTTTCGACGCCGAAGCGCTGCAGCATGCTCACGAAGAGTTTGCCGAGCGGCGTGTTATTGCGAGGATCGCCGGCGATGTGCTGGCCATGCCGATATCCGCCCCCCGCCAAGAGAATCGGCAGGTTCGTGGTGCCGTGCCCGCTGGCGTCGCCGAGGTTGCTGCCGATGAGAACCTGCGTGCTATCCAGGAGGCTGCGGGCCCCTTCTTTCGTGTCGCGGAGGGCGAGGAGGAAGTCCCGGAAGGCGGCCATTTCCACACGTTCCACGGTGCGCAGTTGCACGATCTTGGCCGGATTTCGACCATGGTGCGTCAAACCGTGATGATCTTCGGAGACGCCATCGATGGGGGGCCTGAGATCCATGCCGCGAATGAAGAGGGTGACGACGCGGGTGGAATCGGTCTGTAGCGCCAGCTTGGCAAGATTGAAGAGGATCTTCGCGCGACCGACGATATCGCTGCGGTCGGTGGCGTCGACGGGGGCCGCCTCGGTGACGACGGGCTTGGGACGATTGACCCATGCCTCGTCGGCCTGGAGTTGCCGTTCCATGTCGCGGACCGCTTCGGCGTAGTCGGCGAGTTGTTGTCGGTCGTGCTGACTCACGGTCGCGCCGAGTTCGGTGAGCCTGCCGCCCATGCGGTCGAGGAGACTTTGGCCGCGCCGCAGCCGAGCCAGCTCTCGCTCGACGTCGTTGCGATTGCCGGCCAGAAAGAGCCTGGCGAAAATGTCGGAGGGTCGGCTCAAGGCCGGGATCCCGGCGCCGCTGGTCGTGTGCGTCAGCGGACTATCATCCAGCGTGGAGAGCGTCAGCAGAGGAAACCGCGTGGCGCCGCCGACGTGCCGGGCGGCCAGGAAATCGAGGGAGGCGGTGTTGCGAAAGCCCCCCTTGGTCGGATGCTTGGCGCTCGTCAAAAAGCAGGCTTCCGAGGCATGATCGCCGCCGATGTCGGGGTGCGAGATGCCGGAAAAGACGGTGAATTCACTGCGGAGATCGTTGAGAACTCGAAGGTACTCGCTCGGCTCGTAATCGCGTCCGGCGGCCGTCGGGAAGAATGAGGGGCCGTAGAGGCCGAAGCTGGTGCAGACGTTGACCATCCGCCGCGGCGGCGCCGGTTCGTCCGCGCGCGCCAGGCTTTCGAGCCAGGGGAGCGTGAGCAGCACGGAACTGGTCTTCAGAAAATGACGCCGAGCCTGGTGCGTTCGGTTCATGGGATCTTGTCCTTGCAGTCGATTTCGTACCTTTGCCGATTATAGCCAATTCGGCTCGTCGAGCCGAGAGCGTTTCGCTTTCACGACGATTCTTCCGCGCTGAACCCGCGGATTTCCCTGCCTATTCGAACAACAGACGAGCTTTCGTCATCGTCTGCCACACTCCCCAGGCGAGCGGAATGCCGACCGCCGACCAGGTCAGCGCCACCCAGAAATACTGGTTCATCGATCCGTCCGCTGTATCGGCGTGGAGGGCCGCGAGCGCCGGGGCAGCAGGCATTTCTTGCCGGAGGCGCTGAAGGGGAGAAACGAGCAGGTTGCAGATCAGGCCGATCACCAGGAACCCGGCCAATAGATACATCGTGTCGTGATATGCCTCGGAGACCGGAACGCCGCGGGCCAATTGCTCGTCGCGCAGCGTGGTGACGACCACCGGTCCCAGGATTCCTGCAACCGACCATGCGGTCAACAATCGCCCATGGATTGCGGAGATTTGCTGGGGTCCGAAGAGATCCGCCAGGTACGCCGGGATCGTGGCGAATCCGCCGCCGTACATTGTCATGATGAGACCAATGATGACGACAAACAGGAACACGTTGCCTGTCTCGCCCGCCCACGGAATGGCAGCGAAGAGACCGGTTCCCAGGAGGAAAAAGAGCGTGTACGTCGGCTTGCGACCGAGGTAATCCGAGCATGAGGACCACACGAGCCGGCCGCCGATATTGAACAGCGAAAGCAAACCGGTAAATGCCGCCCCCATCGTGGCAACTCGCCGTTCCTGCTCCGCGGACAGGCTGCTGAACGCGAGATCCAGCCCCAACATCCGTCCGCCGAAGATTTCTTGCAGCATGGGTGATGCCATCCCCAGCAAACCAATCCCGGCGGAGACATTGAGACAAAGAACGGCCCACAACAGCCAAAACTGCCGAGTTCGCAGGACGCTACTTAACGAAAGCGATGCCGAAGCGGCAGCGCCTTCTGTCCGCGGAGCGGGCTGGGGCAAGCGGTAGCCGAAAGCTCCCAGGAGCATGGCGGCGAAGTAGAGAATGCCGAGGACGAGAAAGGTCTGCCATACGCCCACGGAATCGGGGGTTTCGAAGGTGTTGATCAGGCGATCGGCGAGCGGGGCGCCGATCATCGCGCCGCCGCCGAAGCCCATGATGGCCAGTCCGGTCGCCAGTCCTCGGCGGTCGGGAAACCAGCGGATCAACATGGAAACGGGGGAGATATAGCCAAGTCCCAGGCCGACGCCTCCGATGATTCCCGATCCGAGCCACAAGAGCCAGATTTGATGGAGATAAACCGCCAGCGCCGAGAGCATCAACCCGCCGCCCCAGCAAAAGGCGGCGACAACGCCTGCTTTGCGCGGCCCGACGCGCTCGGCCCAGGGCCCAAAGCAGGCGGCGGAGCCGCCCAGAAAGATAAAGAAGAGCGTGTACGTCCAACCCAGCATCGAAACGGACCAGTCGCAGGAAGTGGAGAAGATTCGCTCGACAAGCGTCATCGAGACCGGGCAAGGAATCGGCTGATGAACGCCGACGGCCCGCGAAAGCGGCAACCAGAACACGCTAAAACCGTAGGCCATGCCGATCGACAAGTGAACGGCCAGAGCGGCGGGAGGAACCAGCCAACGATTGAAGCCCGGCCCGGCAATGATCCGCTCTTTCTCGAGGAGTCCCGGCATGGCTTATTCCTTGAATTCGATGGAGATGCTACCATCATACTTTGCATGCGGGCGGAAATGAGTCGTCGAATTTCCGAGCCGGAAGCGTTCGCGACGATTCTGCGAAGGTCGTCGCGAACGCTTCCGGCTCGGAAAGGAATTTCGACTTTCTCAATTCGGACGATTTCATGAGTCTCGACTTCATTCAAACTCTATTCCTGGAAGGGCGCCTGATCGTCGGCGCAGCGCGAACGCTGGACGTGCCCCCGGAAGCACGCGATTTCCTGGCCTCGGCGCTGCGGACGCAACTGCTCCATCTGCCCGGTCCGCCGCTGCCCGGATCGTTGCCGACGCTCGTCGAGGCGGTGCAGGTCGTCTATCGGCTGGCCTGGGATTTATTGAACGGCGCATCGGAAACTTCGGAGCACGAACCGATGTCTCACGGCCCCCGCTCCGCCGATGACCATGTCTCCGCCGACGTCGCGTTTCGATTCCTGCCGAGATTGTTCCGCCAGGCGCAAAGCCGAAGCGCCGACGGCCCCCTGACGCGGTTGCTCGAACAGATCCTCAGGCGCTGGCCCCTCTCGGGCGTGTTGGCGGACATCGCCGAGGCCCCGCTAAGTCCGCTAGATTTCGGCGGGCACGTCGGCGTCGCGTTTCTGTACGCGGAGCGATTGGCCGAGCGCGAGCGGTCGCACTGGATTCCCGCCGGCCCCGCGCGCGAAGGGCTCGACGTCGTTTGGCAGGCGTTGGGAAAGCCGCCGCTCGTTTCCGCGTTGCCGATCCCCGAAACCGAGGCTGATGCATCATGACCACGGCTACCGCTCGTCTCAATGAAGAAATCGTCGCGCCGCTCAAGAAGCGATTCGTCGGCCGGGACGAGGTCATCGACCTGATCGCCCTGGCAGTCGTCGCGCGGGAACATCTCTTCCTGCACGGCCCGCCCGGAACGGCGAAGTCGGCCATCATTCGCCATTTCGCCTCGGCGGCGAGCGGCGGCTACTTCGAATACATGCTGACCCGCTTCTCCGAGCCCAACGAAATCTTCGGCCCCATCGACATCGCCAAGCTCCGCGACGGCTCGATGGTCACCGTCACGAAGGGCATGCTCCCCGAAGCGGAGTTCGTCTTTCTCGACGAACTCTTCAACGCCAACAGCGCCATCCTCAACAACCTCCTCACCGTCCTCAACGAACGCATCTATCGCCGCGGCATCGAGGTCCATGCCCTGCCGCTCGTCTCGCTCTTCTCGGCTTCGAATCATCTCCCCGAGGACGAAGCCCTGGCGGCCCTCTTCGATCGCTTTCTGCTGCGCTGCCACGTCGATAGCCTCAAACGCGATTACCTGCCGGAACTCTTGCGCGCCGGCTGGGCGCTGGAACGTCAGCCGCCGGCGAGCAGTTCGATCTCCACGGCCGATCTGGAGGAGATGAGCGCGCGCGTGCTGCAAGTCGATCTGACGCCGGCCGAGGAAGCGTATCGCGACGCCATCTGCAAGATCCGCGACCTGGGGATCGCATTCTCGGATCGCCGGGCGGTGAAAGTGATGAAGCTGCTCGCGGCGTCGGCCGTGCTGTGCGGACGGACGTCGGCCCAAGCGAGCGACCTGTGGGTGCTGCGTTACGTCTGGGATCAGGAGGAGCAGATCGAACCTCTCCGTTCGCTGGTCCATCGTATCCTGGAGGAGCATCAGTTGGAGACGAATCGGCATCCGCTGGCCGAGGTGCGGAAGGTCGTCGACGCGGACGAGCTGGCGCTGCAGATCGCCGCGGCCGCGAAAGAAGTATCGGCCGGCATGACCTTGGCGACCGTGGCCCGGCTGCGCGAGCGTTTCGCCGACCTCGCGGATCAAGCCGCCTGGGTCGCCGATCCGAAGACGCGCGACTTTCTGCTGCAGCGCACGCGCGAGCAGATGGAGAAGCTCAAGTGAACCCGACGACGTTCGCCGACGTGGAGTGCGCGTGTCTGCCCGCCGGACGCATGGGGCGATTGGCGAGCCTGCGCTGCCAGCCGGGCGTCGAGATCGCGCTGCACGATCGCGACCTTTGGCTGCGCTGGCCCGCGGGGCACGACGAAGTCGCCGGCCTGCTCTTCGCTCTCGGCGGCGCTCGCCTTTTCAGCCAACGTGAAGGCCGATGGTACGCGTGGGGCCGAGCGATCCCCGCGTTCGACGTGCCCGGCAACCTCCGCTATCGGCCGCTCGAGCAGGTGATCCTTCCCGAGCGCGTCGAACCGCTTGCCGCCGACTCATTCGCTGCGAAGCCGATGACGCTGCGACTCGTGCCCGACGACCTGGCGCGCCCAACTCTGGCGATGCGCTGCTCGTTGTCGGCGTTCTGGACCTGGGCCGAGACGATGCCGGCGTGCGTGCTGCTCCGGTACCGTGCGGCCCTCGGCGGCGCTCGCCTGTTCGTGCTCGGTAAGAAGCTGCCGTGGATCGAGGGGAGCGAGCGCTTCTGGGGCCGACGCGTCTTGATTCCGCTCGGCTATCGGCCCGACCCGAACCTTTCGGAGACGTCACTACGGCTCCTGTCGGGAACCGCGGACTCGAATCTGCTGGTGTTGCATGACGCCGGCTGCGAGACGATTCCGCAAGATCACTTCACGCCGCTCACGCACGCGGCCCTGCGGCTGGCTCTGGCGGAGGTGAAGCCGTGATCGATCAAAACCAGGTGCACAGCCTCTGCAAAGCTTACCTTACACTCCCAGCCGACTATCTTCGGCAAATTGGCGGCGCTCGTTGGTCCGACACCTCGTCCAGCCTGGAGGTCACACGTTCCTTTCCCACCCTAAGTTACAATCGGATCGCCTTATTTCTGGAAGGATTCGCCTCACAGCGATCCCTCGTGGCTTTCGGCTTCGTCGTCCATTGGCTTTCCCGCTTGACATTCGAGATCGAGAGCGAGCCTATGAAACGCCTTCGCCGGATTTTCATCCAGTATCACGAGAACTGGCGAAACGCCGGCGCCTTGGCGGGCATGATCTGCGCCGACCTCCCCGCGTCGATCGAGACGCCCGGCGCCGCTGTAGTCTGCGGTCGTTTGCGCGACAGGTCGCCATTCGAGTGGTTTGCGACCGAGCTCAACCGGCAGTCGAAGGCCGGCGAGATGCCGCCAATGGCACCCGAGGCATTCGACCGCCTCATAAAGAATAGTCTGGAACAATTGCACGACGAGGATCTCGCCTCCTGGCTCAAGTTCGGCCGCGGACCGCTCGTGCATGCGGGACGGGAACTGGCCATCGCCCCGCCGGCGCGAACCTGGGGCGCCATCCTCGACGAACTCCTCGCTCGGCCCCGGCTCGCGGGGGCGCAGGTCTACGTCGATCAAATGATCTCGGCCCTGGCGGTGCCGCCGCGCCGGCATGTGCCGCAGCAGTTGCCGCTCGGCGGCTACGCGGACGTCGTCACGAAGGGGAGCGTCGATCGGCTGCTGCCGAGCCAGCATGCGCTCGACGATCTCGAGTTCCTGCGCCGCTTCACGGAGAACGAACTGCTGTTCTTTCGCCGCGAGGAACCGCCGGCGCAGAATCAGCAGGAGCAGGTGATCGTGCTCGATCAGGGCGTCCGCACCTGGGGCGACGTGCGTCTCGTCCTGGCCGGCGCGGCGTTGGCCCTTGCGAGTCGAGCCGACCGCCGGGCGATACCATGCCGATTCGCCTGCACCAGTCGTCCTGGACTCTTCGCCCCGCACGCCTTGTCCGCGGACGACCTGGGGCGTGTGATGGACGCCAGCGATCTGTCGCGCAGCCCGGGGCTCGCCCTGGAAGGCGTGCTCGAACGGCCCAGCAGCGTGCCGCGCGATCTGTTTTTGCTGACGCATCCCTTCGCACTCGCCGAGGACGACGTCCGCACGGCGGCGCTGCGTCTGGGGCCGACCGATCGGCTTTTTGCGCTGACGATCAACGGCAAAGGGAGCGCGGAGTTATCGGAGATGCGACGCGGGCTACCGGTTCGGCTCAAGGCGTTCCACGTCGACTTCGTCGCCGCGACGACGCCGGCCGCTGAGCCGCCTGCGTCTTCGAGAGCTTGGACTGGATGTGTTGAGTCAAACGTTTGGCCGTTTCGATTCGGTTCCGACGGCATCGTCCAGGTTTTCGATTTCGACGACGACGGACGGTATCAATTCACCGTCTACGCAGATTCGATGATCCATGTTTGGGACTCGGAAACGGGAACCGTCGAGATCGTTCCGCGGCCCATGTTGAACGGCAAGATCGTCAAGTCCTGGAACGCAGGGATTGGCGTCGCCAAGGGGTTCGCGCTGCTGACGCACGATGGTTCGCGGTTACACCTGTTCCATTACGATCTGGCGGAACGACGCGGTAAGAGCGTTTTCCTCTGCGAGTATCCCGCCGATGACTTCTTTTTGCGGTACAATCGACGGCGCGATGCGGTAATCATCTATGGGAACGCATTTCTCGATCTAGTCGGAATCCTAAATCTATCGAACGCGAAATGGATCGCTGCGAAGGATCTAAATATAGGTCCGTTGAAAATCGTGGAGAGCGAGACATCCTTCCGGGAACTGGCCGTAGTCCCTTTTCACGGAGGCGTCAATCATTCCTGCTGCCAAATCGGAAACGGAACCTTGCACGTTCCAGGTTGGTCGCCTTTTACCCCGAGGACCGAAGGTCGAAGTACCTTCTTCTCCGATCGCTCCATCTTCCATATGCAACTCGGCGGAGGCGTCTTGGCAGTCCATTCGGCAAAGCAAGACCCCAGCTACCGACAGTGCGTCCTCTCCTTCTTTCAAGGACCCGAAGGGAATTTCCTGAGAGAGATTACCTGGAACGTCGGCACGGATAAGCCTTTCGCCTTCCGACTTTCGCCCGACGGTGACAAAGTTGCGGTCGTCCGAAGCGGCACTTCGCTGGACGTACACTCGACGCGCAGTCCGAAGCATCTCTTCGTCAATCGACGAGCGAACTTCAATCATCGGCCCCGGCTCTGGGTCGGCGAGCAAGCGTTTCTTTTGAACTGCGGACGCAAGGGGCATTCCTGGCATCTCGTCGAATGGTCTAACAACCTGATCGTCCATTCCGAGATGATGCGCGAAATCAACCCGAACTCCGCCAACTTTCGCAACCCGCCATTTGCTCGTTTTCTGGGCAGCGACTACCCGGCGGAACTGGTCACGGAAACGGACGCCGACTCGCCCGAATTCCTACACGGGAAGTACGCAGTGCGAAACGGCATCCGCTTTGTAATCGACCGCTACGGATGCGTCTCGGCCTACGATAACTTGCAACGTTCGATCTTCCAGTTCTGGGGCTTCGGCGACTCGTGGTCCGCCTGGCTCCCGGACGGTACGCGGCTCGGCAAAGGCATGATCCACGAATGGCCCAACTCGCCAAACGCCGCGGCGACCATGGCCGAGGCGCTGCGTGCCGCGCGGAAGCGAGGGGTGCCATGAAGATCCCGCTGCGCCTCACGCCGCGACGGACGCGCGAACCGGCGACTGCCTTGTTGCTGCCGACGAACGACGCGGCCCGGCTCTTCGATCTTGTCGTCCAGCTCGGTCTCGATCCGCTGCCGAAAGTCTACGCGGTCGCCGATGGCTTTCTCGTCGTACTGCCGGCGCCGCTCTCGAGCGCGGTGGCGGGCGTGGTCCGGCTGCGCTCGCTCGCCGAGCATTTGTTTCTGCCGACCGACGCGGAGTTGACGCCGCCGCTACTTGCCGACGAGGCGCAGGGGCTGACGCGCACGCGCGGGCTCGTGTTCCTGCCGGGGCAACGCGTCCTCGGATTCGCGGTCCATGAGCCGTTGGCGTGGCATCGCTTGTTGACGATGCCGGCGCCGACCGCGACGCCCTGGCAGCCGCTGCCGGAACCGCCGACGCTCGCGCTGGAACTGAACGAACTGACGTCGAGCGTGCCGCCGCCCTCGGCGGAGATGATCGTCGAGCAAGGCCGCAGCGACATCGGCACGGAATCGGCGCAGCCCGGTTCGACCGGCGGCGTCGGCACGCAGATCATCGGGACTTCCCTGTTCGTGGCCGGGCATCTCCTGGCCTGGCTGGGGACGAAGCTGGGCCTGGGCGGCATCGCGGCCAGGGGCGCCGATTTGCTGCAAAAGGCGCTCGACAAATCGCCGCGCCTCAGCAAGCTCCTCATGAATCAGCAGGAAGCGATGCTCCGTTGGTTGCTGAAATCGTTCCAGGAGGGAAGGATCGAAGAGGCGCTACGGCGTGCCCTACCGCTCGGCGGCGACGCCGCCGGGTCAAACGCCGCGACGAACGCCGGGCTGCCGCAGCACAGTCTCCTTTATTCGCTGAGCAATCTGCTCGCGGGCCGAAACGTCGCGGCCAGCGCCTGGTTTACGCCAAACGATCTCTATTACTCCCTGCAAGCGGAGTACCGCAAACAAGCCGAGGAGGCGGCCCGCCAGGGAGACTATCGGCGTGCGGCATTCATCTACGCGAAGTTGCTGAACGATCTTTCGGGGGCGGCCCGCATCCTGTCGCAAGGGGGTCTGCACCGCGATGCGGCCGTTCTCTATCAGGGACCGCTGAACAACCTGCGCGAGGCGGCGCGCGAATGGGAGTCGGCCGGCGAAATCGACAAGGCGGTCGAGATCCTCGTGGACCAGTTGCGCGACCATCTGGCGGCGGCCGAGGTCTATCGCCGAGTCGGAGCGAACGACCGCGCGTTGCACTACTACCGCAAGGCAGCCGACAAGCTCATCGCGGAAGACAAGGACTTCGAGGCAGGCGAACTCTATCGCGACCGGGCCCAGCGCCTGGACCTCGCCCTCCAAGCGTTTGCCGACGGTTGGAATAGAAGGCCGCGGGTTCAGGCGCTGCCGTGCGGCCTCGCCCTGGCAGACCATTATTCCTGCGAGCCCGACGTCGCCCGCTTTCGGCAGACCGTCGACGCCGCGGTCGCTTGCGTCCCCGACTGGCCTACCGACTTGGCCGTACGTTGCGTCAATCAGCTCGCTCGCCTCGCCCATCGTCCCAAGCTGGCGGCCATCGCCGACGAAATCCAAGATCGGTGCCTGATGGCGCTCGCGGCCAAGATGACCGAATCGCAGTTGATGCAGAAGGCGAAGTACTTCCCCGCCGATTCCCCGTGGCCGACGCCGTTGGTGCGTGACGCGTTCTACGCGCTCGACGGGGCTCCGAAGCGCAGCGTCGCCGAATCGCGGCCGAAGGAGTTGGTACGCCTGGGACGTTCGACGGTGCGCGCAATCGATCACGCTACCTTGTCGGGCGAACTGTTCCTTGGCCTGGAGAAAGGGGAGATTCTGAGTTACCAGCCCGCGACCGGAGAGACTCATACGATATCCGCGTTAAAACATCCGCTTTTCGGTCTTTCGATCGATCCTCTCGGCGAGACCCTGGTTGTTCTGGCGCTTTCGTCGAAGGGGTATTTACTGGTCGGTCATCGATCGACGAACTTTGCCATGACAGATATCCTGCAATTTTCGGCTCACCGACCCACATTTCTTTTAGGCACTTTCGATAACGAAAAGACGCACTATTTCGGACTCGCTTCCGGCGGCCAGATCCTTCTCTTCGATCATGACAATCCGAGTTGGCGATCGACATTCACGCCGCGACCTGACAACGTGCCGTATGCGGGATTCGTCGGGAGCTTCGCCGACGCTGAGCCGTGGGTGATTCTGATTTATCCAGACCAGATCCTGGTAGTTAAATCAACGGATGCCAAAAGCGGCTGCGATATCGATTTGACGACATTGCCGACCAATCCGCGACGAAGTACCCTCGCCGGTCCTCCGCTCATGGGTTGGTTGTCAGTCCCTTCGTCGGAAGAGCAGATGATACTCCGGCAGCGTGGGATGCAGAAGCAATGGGTCGTTGCGACAATACGCTGGTTGAACGAAGCCGGAGAGCTACTAGGGTTTTCCATCGATTCGATGACGATGGGCGCGGGAAATTCGCCTTGGAAGATCGCGACCGCCAAACCCGTACACGGCATTCAAGGGAGCTCCGACCGCCGATTCTCCGCCGCGCCCGTTTCGCTCTGGGACCACATCGACGACCGCTTCCTAGAGAACAACCCCGTCGCGGCATTCTCGCAACAAGACGGCACGGCCCTCATCGTCAACGCCGACGGAACCGTGGAGCAGGCGCCCCTTAGCGAAGCACTGATCCAAAAAGCAATCCGTTAAGTCATAACGTTCCCCGAGGCCGCGCCGCGGTCGCGCGGCAGCAGGAATCGGCCCTCGCTCCCCAAGCCCAAGAAGTTGTTCGTAATCATCATCTGTCGGCACGAGTCGCTCACGGTGATCGCCGAGCGATACGTTTTGTCCATCGCCTTGCCGCGGATCGTGCTGTCCGAGACGCGGACCAGCGTGCTCCCCTCGATCGCGATGCCTCGGCCTCGGGCGTTTTCGATCTGCATGCCGACCACGTTGACGTTCTGACACCCGACGATCTCCATGCTCGCGGTTACCGGCTCCGTCGCGTCCTTGGTGTGCTGCAGGATCAGGCCCTGCACGTTCACATTCTTGCAGTTCTTGAGCATCACCTGATCGGTGCTGTTCCCGCTGTACTGCGGATTGTGATCGATGCTATTGCCCGCGATCGTCAGATGCTCGGCGTTCTCCGCCCAGATGGAATGCTGGTAGCCGCTGTAGATGCTGTTGCCCGAAACGACGACGCCGCGACACGCCTGCAAGTCGAGCACTTTCGTCTGGCTGCCGAGAAGATTGCCGGTGATCGCGAACAGGCCGACGGCGTTGGGATGTTCCTTGTCGCCCCAGAGGCGGACGTTCGCGCCGCCCGGCGTGCCGACCGCTTGCACGGTGTTGCCCACGAGCGTCCCCTCGCGCACGGTCCCCTCCCGGCAATCGAAGAAGACGTCGTTCGATTGCGTCGCCTTAAGGTCGTGGTTGTATTCGATGTCGTTGCTGCAGATCTGGATGTTGCGGATCTCGCTCGCCTTGACGACGATGCCCCCCTCTTTGTTGTAAGAGATGTGGTTGCCGTGAATGTTGATCTGGTGCAGGTTGAGGCGATCGAGAAAGATGCCGATGGCGGCGTTGTTGTAGATGTGGCAGTCGGAGATGACGACGTTGCGGTTGCGATTGGGGAGATGGATGCCGTAACGGCAGCGATGGATGAGCAGCGTTTGCAGCGTGACCTGCATGGCCAGCTCGACGCGAATGCCGTCGGCCTGCGGATGGCCGCCGACGATTTCGAGATCGCGGATCGTCGGCATGCGCTCCTTGTTCCACACGACATCGACGGCCGAAGCGGGGAGCGCGGAGCCCTTGTGCGAACCGACGAGGTGGAAGGCCGGGCCAGGGCCGTTCATGAGGATTTTTGCGGTGCCGCCCGAACCGGAGATGGAGAAGCGTCCGAACTGGGTGAGGGAAACGGGAATGGTGCGGGTGATGAGGTAATCGCCGCGTGGGAAGTGGAGGATGCCGTCGTCGCCCTTCTGGACGGCGTGGAGGATGGCGGTCGTGTCGTCGGTCTTGCCGTCGCCTTTGGCGCCGAAGTCGCGGACGTTGGCCATGTTAATTCTCCCAAAAGCCCCGGGGTGAGGTACTCCGAACCCCGGGGATTCACGCGCGTAGTCGAACTATCCCAGGGGTTCGGAGTACCTCACCCGCTAGGCTTTGTTGGATGCCCTGTACGCCGTGCGATGAGCGCGGCGACGTAGCCAGCTTTGAAGCCGGCGTCGATATTGACGACGAGCACGTTTGCGGAACAGGCGTTGAGCATGGTGAGCAGCGGAGCGACGCCGGAGAACGCCGCCCCGTAGCCGACGCTGGTGGGGACTGCGATCACCGGGCAATCGACGAGGCCGCCGACCACGCTTGGCAAGGCGCCGTCCATGCCGGCGGCGACCACGATGGCATCAGCATCGGCGAACTCGCGATGATGCCGCAAGAGCCGATGGATCCCCGCGACGCCGACGTCGACCAGGAGTTTCGTCTCGCTGCCGAGCGCCCGCGCCGTGACGACCGCTTCCTGGGCCACGGGGAGATCGCTCGTCCCCGCGGTGATCACCATCACTTTTCCCTGGGTCGGGCCCGGCGGCTTCTGCGGCAGCCAAAACGTTCGCGCCAGCCGATCTTGCTCCGCCTGGGGAAATTTTTCCGCGAGCCAGGCCGCCTGATCCTCGCTGACGCGCGTCGCCAAACAATCCTGCCCGGCGCCCGCGAGTTGACGAACGACGCCTTCCACCCACGCGCTGGTCTTGCCCTGACAAAAGATCACTTCGGGAAAACCGCAGCGAGCCTTGCGCTGCAAATCGACATGGGCGAACCCCAGATCCGCGACGGCGGGGGCGTTCAATTTCTCCAGGGCCGACTCGATCGAGAGTCGGCCTGCTTGCAACTCTTCCAGTAGCTCGCGCATGTCGGTCGGCTGCATCACACGTCGTCCCAGAGTTCGCCGACTTCCTTCGGCTTCTTCGATTTCTTCGGCCGAGGCGGCTTCCTCGGCGTCTTCTCCTCGCCCGGCTCGCCGCGCCGTTTGCTCCGCAGCAACATCTTGATCGCCACGTCGCGGAACGGCAGCGCGTCGCGCAAATACTTGATCAGGTAACGCTGATACGTGTTGTCGAACAACTCCGGCCCGTTCGTGAACAGCACGATGGTCGGCGGGCGGGCGGCGACTTGCGTCGCGAAGTAGACCCTTCCCTGACGATTCATTCGCATGGGCGGCGGCTGCGCCTCGATCGCGGCACGCACCGCGCGATTGAGCTCGCCCGTCCCCACGCGGATACACGATTGTTTGTAGAGCACCTGGGCCAGGTTCACCACCCGCTGCACGTTCTTGCCTTCCAGGGCGGTGATGAACGCGATCGGCACGAAATCCAGACTCGGGAAAACCTTGCGAAAGTAATCCCCCATCTGCTCGGTGACGATCTTCTCCTTGGCCAAATCCCACTTGTTGATGACGAAGATGACCGGCTTATACTCCTCGAGCACGAAGCCCGCGAGTTGCTTATCGACAATGCTCACGGTCTTGGGCGCATCGAAGAAATGAAGCACCACGTCAGACCTGCGAATCGAGCGTTCGGCCCGCGTCAGGCTGTAGAAGTCGATGTTGTCCTTGACCTTGCCCCGGTAGCGAATGCCGGCCGTGTCGATGGCCACCAGGGTTTTGCCGTCGCGTTCGAAGCGGACGTCGATGCTATCGCGCGTCGTCCCTTCGACTTCGCTGACGATGGTCCGCTCTTCCTGGGCCAGGCAGTTGATGAAGGTGCTCTTGCCCGTGTTGCGTCGGCCCACGATGGCGATCTTGAGTTCCGGATCTTCCTGTGCTTCGAGGGCCAAACTTTCCGGAGGCAAATTCTTGACAATCCAGTCAAGCAGAAGATCCCGGCCCCGGCTCTGCTGGGCGCTGACGCACGTCGGCGGGCCGAAGCCGAGCGAGTAAAACTCGGCGACGTCGTGCTCGAGGGCATCGTGATCGCTCTTGTTGGCGACGAGCAGCACTGGCTTCTTGAGGCCGCGCAATCGGCTGGCGACATGGTCGTCAAGCGGCACGGGTCCGGTGCGGGCGTCGACGACGAAGAGGACGGCGGCGGCCTGATCGAGGGCGAGGTTGATTTGGCGTTCGACGTCGGCGGTAAGTTGATCGCGGTCTTCGATGCCCATGCCGCCGGTGTCGGTGATTTCGAAGTAGCGTTCATCGACGTGCACGGGCGCATTGATGCGATCGCGCGTGACGCCGGGCGTCGGATCGACGATGGCAATGCGCGCACGGGCAAGCCAGTTGAACAGGGAAGACTTCCCTACATTGGGTCGGCCCACAATCGCAACCTTCGGCAATCCCACGTCGGCATCCTCTTGGTGTAGCGGTTATTCTAGCCAAGAACGCCGCAATTGTTAGCCGGTGTTGCCGATCCGCGTGGTTTATGCCACAATCAGCGCGGGGTTGCCATGAAGAAATACCTGGTCATTCTCGAACCGACCGACGACGGCTATTCCGCCTACTCGCCGGACCTCGACGGCTGCGTGGCAGCAGGCGACGACCGCGACGAGACCATCGCGCTCATGAAGGAGGCCATCGCGTTCCATCTGGAAGGCATGTCGCTTGAGGGCTACCCCATCCCAATGCCGCAGTCGGAATCGACGTACGTAGAAATCAACGCCTAATTGATCGCCAGCAACTCCACGTCGAAATGCAACTCCGACTTCGCCGGGATAACCGGAGGGCGACCGGCTTCGCCGTAGGCGAGGTCGTAAGGGATCACGAGCTTGCGTTTGCCGCCGATCTTCATGCCGGCGACGCCTTCGTCCCAGCCCTTGATGACCTGGCGGGCGCCGAGCTTGAACGCGAAGGGTGCGTTGCGGTCGCGGCTGCTGTCGAACTTCTTGCCGTCGGCGAACGTGCCGGTGTAGTGGACGGAGACCTTGTCGCCCGCCTTGGCCTCGGCGCCGGCGCCTTCGGTTTCGTCGAGATATTGCAGTCCGGATGCGGTTGTGATCATGCCTGGCTCCTTCGAGATTCGAGAAAAACGCATTGTACGGGTGCGCCGCTGTCGAACTAGAGCACAGGGGCCGATTCCGCTCGAGAGATGGCCGAGATTTAACGCCGAATGGCCCGGGTCACGCGCGTCTCGCTCTGGTACTCCCAGACTTTCTCACCCTTGCGGTTGAACTCGACGGCGCCGCGTTGCGGCAACATCGACGTCACCAGCGTATTGCCGTTGGGCAAACGCGTCGCGGCGATCGGGGCTTCGATGTTCGCTTCCCATAGGATCTTGCCGGTCGCGTCGTACTCGACGACCTTGTGTTCGGCGTTGTGCGGCACCAAGACCCGACCGTTGGGGAGCATGTGAATTCTGCCGCCGAAGAGTTTCATGCCGAGGTTTACGTTGAACTGCGTACGAATTTCGCCCTTCGGATCGAGCCGATAGATGCGCGAGGCGCTGGTGAGGATGGCGAAGTCGCCGCCGGGGAGCTTGCTGGCTTTCATGATGCGTTCGCCCTCGGGGCCTGTGACTTTGGAGAGCTCTTTACCCTGGGGGTCGAATTCGTAGAGCCCGCTGTCGGTGGCGACGAAGGTATTGCCGCTGGCCAGGCGCTGTGCGGCCAGCGGGCCGGTGACGTAGATCGACTTTTCTTCGATGACCATGCCGCGCTTGGGGCCCTTGGTGTAACGTTCGGTGACGACGTGCCCGTGATACTCCGCGACCAGCAGGTTGCCGTTATCCAGAAGCTGGACGTCGAGCGGAAAATTGAGGCCGTCGACTTGCCAGAGGGTTTGCTTTTGCGGTCCAAGTTCGGCGACGCGGCCAAGGTCCAGGAGCACGACGAGCGTGTTACCGAGCTGGTCGGGTTGTTCCTTGAGACTGGCGAGGTCGATCTTTTGGCCGTGCTTGTCGTACCAAGTTTTCCAGGCGGCCGCGGCTTGTTTGCGGGAATCGGGCTCGGAGCCAAGCGCGACTTTCGGGGGATCCTTGCTCAGGGCCAAACGGTGCAGCAGGTCCTCGACTTGCCAGGCCTGGGGCATGGCGAACTGGGGAAGCGACTCGATGAGGACGGGGAGCGCCTCGCGCTGCCCGGCGTACGCCAGCGCCATGCCGACGCGGAAGCGTACGATCGGCGCTGGGTCTTTGAGGAGCTTCGTCACCGATTCGGGGAGGTAGCCGGCGCGGACCAGCGATTCGCCTGCCACCCCTCGGCGAATCTCCAGGGGATCGCTGAGCGCGGCCACGAGGGCGGGGTGCGGCGTCTTCTGCTTACTTAGCGCGTGCGTCTGCAGCACGGCGCGAACTTCTTCCGTGATCGTCTCCGCGTTGCAGTACGGCAAATACGCGACCAACGCCTCGATCAGGTTCTCCGAGCCGCGCTGGTCGAGCACGCGGATCAGCGCCGGAATCGCCGTGACGACGTAGTCGGCTTCTTGCAAAAGTTCCGCGCAGCGCTGCGTCTTGCGCGACATCTCCAGATCGCTGCCGAACATGTACGGGCGCAAAAGATCGAGCACGGCGGGACCGCGGGCAAGGATGTTCTTTTGCGCGTCCTTGCGGACATTGAAGTCGGCGTCGTTCAGTTCCTTGATCCAGCGGGCGACGAGCGTCCGTTCCTCCGCGGACAGGATGCGCTGGTCGAACATTTTTCGCAGTGACTCGGTATCGAGCTTCAGCCCGTGTTCCAGGAGCGTGGCTTCGTCCGGCGATGGATTGCGCTGGTTTTCGAGCGCGAACGGATCCTCGATCGGCGCGATGAGCGCGGCACGGAGCGTCTTGCGGGTGGCACGTATTTCGTCCCACACGCGTTCGGCGTCGGCCGGATCGGCTCGGCGTTTGAGTTTCTCTTGCGAGATCAGAGTCTGAAAGGCCCGTTCGAGCACGAGGTAGCGGGGCAGATGCCTGGCGTCGGGATGCGTCGAGACCTGTAGTTCCAGTCCACGCAGGAGTTGAAGGTATTGTTGGAGATCGGCGCTGTCGAGCGGAATGGTGGGAAACACGGGGGCCGGCGGGATAAGCGGCTGCGCCTGCAGCAGCCCGGCGCTGCCGACCAGGAAGACCAGGCACAAAAGAGCATCCCTACGCATGATCAGATTCCTACCGCTTGCGGGCCCGGAGGATTTGCCCTTCGACCAGGTGCGACCAGACTTCGACGCCTTCGCGGTTGAGTTCGACGAGGCGCTGTCCGTTGGCTCCGGTATGGCCGCAGACCACGAGGCAGTGGCCATTGGGGAGCTTTTGGGCGGAATACGGAACCGTGATCTTGGCTTCCCAGCGGATGGTTCCGGTTTTGTCGTACTCGACGACGCGTCCCTCGCGCATCTGGGCGAGCACCAGCCTGCCGCCGGGCAGGACGTCGAGGGTGCCGCCGCTGAAATTGACCATGCCCACGTCAAAGGTTTTGATTTCCTTGCCCGCGTGGTCGATGATCGTGCAGCTATAAGCAAGACGAGCGACGCCTCCCGCCTTCACCGGATCGCGTTCGATGACGGCGATGTAGCCGTCCCGGCTGCGACCGGATCCCATGATACCATACGCCATCTTCCCCTTGCGGGTAAAGAGGACTTGATTGTCCCGGCCCAAGAGCTTGATCTCGGACCGGCCCGAAACGAACGTCTTGCCGTCGGGGAAGCGCTGGCAACCAGTGGTCTGGAAATGATTCGTCGTGTTGGTTATGTCGCCCTTGAAGTTGCGCTCGGTGATCTTACCATTGGACTCGGTAATCAGAAGTTTGTTCGGCCCGAAGACCTGATGGTCGATGGGATGCTGCAGTTTCTTGAACTCCCAGCGAACTTTCTTATCGGGCCCGATCTCCATGATGCCGCCGTTCATTCCCTGCGGATCGGGCATGCGGTAATTGACGTAGGAGATGACCGTGAGATCCTGCATCGGCGGAACTTCGCCCAGGCGGGAGAGATCGATCTTCGCTTCGTTCTTGGTCCACCAGTCGCGCCACAGATCCTGGGCGGCGAGCGCGGACTTCGCGCTGTCGATGTAGGTCGACGGTCCGCTGTCGCTAGCGACGCGCAGCAGCAACTCCTCGACTTGCCAGGAATCGTCGAGTGCGACCCTGGAGAGCAGATTCACGAGCAGCGGCACTGAGGCGCGGTCGTGCCGTTCCACGAGAGCGGCGACGACTTGCCAGCGGACCTGCACGCTGTCGTCGCTCAGCAAAGGCTCGACCTGCGGCTTGAACTTGGTCCCGCCGGCGCGCACGATCGCTTCGCCGGCCATGGCGCGCTTGCGTTCGTTCGGATCCTTGAGGGCGCTGAGGATTGCCGGGTGCGGTTCGCCCTTGACGACGGCGATCTTGTTGAGGACGCGCTGAAACGTTTCGACCGCGGCTTGATCGTAGGTGAACGGCAGATAGTCCAGAATCAACTCGGCCGCGTCGGGAATTTGGTGATGGGCAAGGAGCCGAGCGCCGGCCTGAGCCAGGAGCGGGTCGGCGCCTTCGTGGATCTTGAGCAAGCAGACTTCGGCTCGGCGAATCATTTCCAAATCGCTGTGCGGGCTCTTGACCGCCTGGATGAGGAACGGCTTGGCCGCCTGCCCCGCTTTCACCAATTCGACCGACGCGGATTTGCGCTCGGCGAAATCGGGCGAACGGAGTTCGTCGACCTTGGCGCGGAGGGTGGCGATCTGCGCGGGGCTGAGCGTGCGATCGCGGAAGAACTTGCCCAGCTGGGCCGGGTCGACCGGCTGACCATGCCCCCTCAAGAACGCCTGGTCGTCCTCAACCCGCACCTCCTCCTGGGCGAGCAGAGGGGCGGCCGACAGAACCATCAAGAGCGTCGCGATTCTCATGGGTTTCCTCAACGTTTGACGGCGGAAAAGACGTTTCCGCCGGCGTTGTGCGGGTTGGCGACTTCCTTGCCCTGACGATCGAGTTCGACGATTCGGCCCGTCTGTTCGCTGAAGACGAGGATATTCCCGTTGTTGAGGTACTGGGCGCCGCTGGGAAAGGCGACAGCGCGGGCAAGGCCGGGTCGGCCGTCGATGTCGTACTCGGTGACCTTGCTTTGCTGATAATCGGGGACGAGTAGGGTTCCGTTTTTGTGGACATCGACGGAGCCGAACTGGCGCGTCATGGGGGGGACCGTGAACGACTTGAGGACTTTCTGATCCTTGGTCATGCGGGTGACAAGGCCGCTCTTGGTGACGAAAAGGATTTCGTTGTTCTTGTAGAGTTTGGCGCGGTGGATGTCGAAGTTGGGGCGCGGGATGGAGAAGACCTCGGCGTTATTGCGGTCGATCTCGACAAGGCGGTTCAGGGTGTAGAAGAAGGTGTTGCCGTTGGGCAGGCGTTGGACGCCGAGGGGATTGCCGTTGCAGCCGTAACTCCACTTGAGTTCGCCCTTGGTCGTGTACTCGGCGAGCCGACCCTGGCCGAACTCGGCGACGAGGACGCGGTCCTGGCCGACGACCTGGGCGGCGACGGGGTAGTTATTGTTGTTGAACTTCCAGAGGACTTTATTGGTGCGGTCGAGCTCGAAGATTTCGCTTTGGCCGTTGCCGACGAAGCGTTGCCCGCCGATGCCCACGCCGACGCCGACTTTGCGGACGGGCATGTACACGACGACGATATTGCCGACGAGAGCGGTTTCTTCATCGAGCGTCTTGAGATCGAGCGTCGCCGCGCTGGCGAGATACCATTTCGACCAGGCCTGATGGCACGCCTCGCGGGAGGCGGTGTCGTTCCCCAGCGGGACGTGCGGCGTCTTCTCGCCGGCGAGTTGGCTGAGCACGTTCTCGGCCCGCCAAAGTTGCGCCGGGCCCAGGTCTTTCAGCACGTCAATGAGGATCGGCACGCTCTCCTTATCGCGAAGTTCCGCCAGTCCAAGGCCGGCACGCAGACGCATCTCCGGGGCGGCGTCCTTGGCGTATTTGCGGAAGGTCGCCGAGTATTCCGGGTTCTTCACTTCGATCAGTACTTCCATGGCAGCGACCCGTTTGTTGATCTGCTTGTCCTCCAGGCAGGCCATGAGCGTGGGATCGACTTTCTTGCCGGCGACGGCGACGACGCCGAGCGTCCGCGTGATTTCTTCCTGGATCGAAACGTCCGCGGTGAAGGGCAGATAGGCAAGCAGCGCCTCGATCGCACCGGCGGGTTTCTTAGCCCCCAGAAGCCGAATGACGGCGCCCTGCGTCTGCAGATCGTTGGACTTCTCGATCTTGAAGCGGACGTCGGCCGAGCGCCTGCGGATCTCCGCGTCACTGTCCTGTTCGCCCTGCTTGACGCCCGAGAGCGCCGCCGTTCCCATGACCAGGAGTTTTGCGTACGCTTCTTCGCGTTTGAGGAAGATCGGATGCCCCAGCTGACGAACCAGCTTTTCCAGCATCTTCGGGTCGGGTTCTTCGAAGGTCCGCTTCTTGAGGTAATCGATGAGCGAGGCGCCGTCGGCCTTTTGCCCCTGGCGGAGAAGCAGCGCCTCATCTTCCTTGCTGCTATCGGCAGGATTCTGGGCCTGGGCGGGCATGATCAATAGCAACGAAGCCAGCACGGTCGCTGAGAGTTTCCGCATGATCGATTTCCTTGAAGCAAGCACGGCACAAACGGATGGATTTCGCAGGCAGGACCGGGACGCCCCCGTAATAAGACGAATCACTCGGCAGTTTGGATGGAATGTAGTTTAGCCGAAGCCTGCGCAAGATGCGAGAGGATTTCGCGCCGATTTTCGCCGAACTTGCGTGTTGAGAACGACTTGGCGGAGGTCGCTTCAGCGGAAGAATCCGCTACGCTAACCACGATCTATCTTTTTCCGTCTTCGGGACCGCGGCCGTGGCCAAGAAAATCTCTGCGCAGCCCTACCGTATCTGGCACCGTCTCTTCGGCTTGCTACTGGTCGATCATCTGCAAGGCTCGCCTTTCGTCGTCGAGTTGGAGAAGGATCTCTCGCGCCGCCGACAATTGCTCGACGTGGTCGTTGTTCGTCGCTGTCCTGGCGTGATGCATTTGCCATTGCCGGACGGTTTTGAAGCGTTGGCGGACCACAATCTCATCAGCTTCAAATCGTTCCAAGAGCCATTTGACGACTGGACGCTCAAGGAATTGACTGGGCACTACGTCAATTATCGCAAGCAAGTCAGTTTGCCGCGGGAAGCATTATTGCCCGAAACGGACTTCAAGCTTTACGCGGTCTGCGCCCGTCGTCCTCGCGAGCTGTTTCGCCTCCTGGACCCGCAGCGGATTCAGGACGGCGTCTACGATCTCAAACGGGGGAGCGACGTAGTTCGCCTGATCGTCGCGGGGGAGCTGCTAAGAAAGGAAGCGAATGCGCTACTTCATCTTTTCAGCGCGTCGCCCGAGACGATAAAATACGGTGCGGCACACCATAAATTGCGGTCGCAAGAGACGAGTACGGTGGTCAATGAGTTGTACGAGAACTACAGCTTGGAGGGTTTGATCATGTCCTACACGATAGAAGACTTTCGCCGCGAGCGATTTCTTAGAACGGTCCGCGAAATGACGGCCGAGCAACGCCTCGAAGGGTTGACGCTTGAGGAGCGTCTCGCCGGTCTGTCGGAAAAAGACCTCGAAGCCTATTTGCAACGCTTGCGAACGGGTACTCCGCAACCGAAGGCGAAGAAGAAGCCGAAGCGGTAATTTTGGCTTCGCCTCTGCCCAACGACCCGTGCCAGGCCTATGCTCTCTTCATGAGCACCACAACCTCTCCCGCCGCCCAGCTGAGCGCCTTCGCTCGCGGGCTCTCCACCGAAACCGCGTTCGACGTCCTCGCCGTCGCCAAACGCCTCAAGGCGCAGGGCAAGGACGTCATCGAACTGCAGATCGGCGACAGTCCCTTCAACAGCACCGCCTCCGCCCTCAAAGCGGGCGCCGAGGCGATTGCCAAAAACCAGACGCACTACTGCCCGTCGCTCGGCCTCATGAGCTTTCGAGAACAGGTCGCCGCCAACTACGCCAAAGAGTACGGCATTCACATCACGCACGAGAACGTCGTCGTCGGCCCCGGCGCCAAGGTCTTCGAGCAGTTCTTCTGCGAGGCGTTTCTCGATGCGGGCGACGAAGTCCTCGTCTTTAGCCCGCAGTTCCCCACCTACGCCCCCAACATCCAGCGGCGCGGCGGCGTCATCGTCACTTCCGACCTCAAGCAAGAAAACGAGTTTCGCCCCAATCTCGACGACGTCGCTGCGTTCGTCAAACGCCCCAAGGCCAAGGCCATCTTCCTCAACTCGCCTCACAACCCGACCGGCGGCGTCGCCACCGAGGGCGACCTCCGCAAACTCGCCGACCTCGTCCGCGGCAAGAACATCGCGATCTTCAGCGACGAGCCCTACAACCACATGGTCTGGCGCGGCAAACACGTCCCCATGCTCGCCATGGACGGCATGCTTGAACAGGTCGTCGCCTGTTACACTTTCAGCAAATCGTACAGCATGTCCGGCTGGCGCCTGGGCTACGCGATCTCGAGCCCGCGCATCATCGATGCCATCGGCAAGATGACCAACACCGCCCTCTCCTGCGTTCCCCCCATCGTGCAACTCGCCGGCGAGGCGGCACTCAAGAATGACGACGCCGAGCGCGACGACGTCATGCAGCGCTTCAAGAAAAAGGTCGAACTGCTCGTTGACGAACTCAAGGCGCTCCCCGGCGTCACCGTGCTGATGCCGGCCGGGACGTTCTACGTCTTCCCGAAGGTGGCGCCGATCTGCCAGGATCTAGGTATCACCTCACACGGCCTGGCGATGTATTTGCTCGAAGGCGCCGACGATCTGCACGGCGTGGCGTGCCTGGGAGGCGAATGTTTCGGCCCCGCGGGCCAGGGTTTCTTGCGCTTTAGCTGCGCCGAGCCCGACGATCGCCTGAAAGCCGCCGTCGCCTTCCTCAAGGACGCCATCACCCGCAAGGACCGCGTACAGAAGTATCTCGCCAGCCATCCGAAGTACAAGATCTAAAACCGAGCCGGAAGCGTGAGCGACGGTCAGATCAGATCCTGGGATATACTGCCCGCGGCCAGGAACGATGCACGGGATCAAGGCGAGCGGCGGTCAGATCAGGTCCGTCGCTCGGAAAGAAGCTACCAACGTCTCAATTTCTGTCGAGCGCTCGCTTCTTGATCTCGGCAATCTTGCGGACGGTGAGATAGCTGCGCAACAGGTACCCGCTACGGCTCAGATTCTCCGCGGTCGGCTCGGCACTGGGACTGACGCCGGCTTCACTCGCGGTCAGATGGATTCGCTTCATCAGGTTTCCAAGCCAGTCGTCGGGTCGGCGTGACAGGATCTCTCGCTCGAGGTCGAGCACCGGTATGCTCCGCTCCTTCGCCAGGCTCCGCAACGCCTCGTTGAATTTTTTGGTCTGTTCGAACTGAGCCTTGAAGGGGGGAATCGTGTTGAGGATGGGAATGGCGCCCCGCTCCAGAATCTGGTCGAGAACCTTGGCCATGTTCTTGCGGTATTCCTCGAGCGGAACTCCATCCTCGACGTCGTAAATGCCGCACTCGATCGTCACCAGACGCGGCTGGTACTCTTCGAGCAATTTCAGCAACGGCGGAAGCCCGCGCTTGCCGCCCTCGTGGAGCATTGCCGACTTCAAACCGCTCTCGGCCGTGTAGGCCCGGTACGGTACGACCTCCATGCGGCACAGCCACCAGCCGTCGAACCTGTCCTTGCGGTCGGTGTGCATCCACTGAAGGACCGCCTTGTCCTCGGCCGACTGCCCCTTGCCGCTTCGGGCCCATGAGCCATACGGATTGGCGATTGTCATCGACCCGCCGACGTGCAGGACAACCCCTTCCCGGCCGCGAAATTTGCCCGCGAGTTGCTTCATGGCCGGCGCATAATCCCACGCCTCCGCCAACGGCTCCGGCCGCTGACCGAACGTTGTGCCCGAGACCAAGAAGAATCCGAGCAATAGTCGCAGACGCATGAATCTGGTCCTCATTACGATGGATACCTACTTCGAAACGAACTCCACGGGTTGCGGCTGAAGGGCATCGTCAGGCCGCTTGCCCGCGTCTTTGCGTCCGCTCCCGGCAAAACGGCTGATCGCCCGGACGCTCATGTCGTGATCGCAGAGGATCTGGCAGCTCAGGCGAACGCCGCTCAACCCCTTGGCGGCCAGGACGTTTTTCTCCGCAACGGTCATCGTCTCCGGCTCGCCGGACAAAAACTCGACACGGCAGGTGGTACAGCGTGCATTGCCGCCACACGCATGAAGTTGATCCACCTTGGCCTCATCCGGTAATGCCAGCACGAGCCGTTTTCCGTGCGGAACCTCAAAACTTCCTACGCCTTCAACAGTTAAATTTGGCATGTCGGTATCCTTTCGTTCCACGAGTCGCGACTGATCGAGGCTTGCCCTTACGAAAAGTCCGAAGAGCGTGGCTGTCAGTATAGAAATCTGTTTCCCTGAAGTCTCACAGGAATTGCCGACGTCGGCCGTCGACGTGGCGGTTCCGAACGAAGCATGTTCATGATTCGGTGCGAATCATCGTCCATGAGTTTGCAGTAGGCCGCAGCCATTGCTTGAGACGCCGTGCGGGCGCTCTCATTCGTAGCGATTCAGGCTTGCGTAGCCCCAACTGTCGTCTTATCTTGGCGTTAAGGAACGGGGGTCCGTGAGTACGAGGAATTTTGTGAAAGACGCTTTCGTTATCCTCGGTAGCGAGTCTCATCCTTCGACGTCGTCCAGCCTACTGGGGGGCTTGCGAGCCCACGACAGGCACGCCTGGAATCGGCTTGTCGAGCTTTATGGACCGCTCATCTACAGCTGGTGCCGCGGACGGGGATTGCAGTCGGCGGATGCGGCCGACGTCGTGCAAGAGGTGTTTCGTTCCGTTGCAAGGGGCGTCCAGGATTTTCGGCCCGCGCCGACCGGCTCGTTTCGCGGCTGGCTCTGGACGATTGCCAGGAATCGCATCCTCGATTTCTTCCGCAGACGGCAGCGCGAACCGAACGCCCTCGGCGGCGAGCGCGTGGCGGAGATTCCGGAAAGGCTCGAAGATTCTGAGCAGGGTTCGAGCGCGGCCGGAAATTTGGTGCGTCGTGCTTTGGCGATGATTCGGCCCGATTTCTCCGAAACCACGTGGCAAGCGTTTTGGCGCGTCGTGATGGAAGATCAGCCGACGAAGGACGTCGCGCGCGACTTGGCGATGACGGTCAACGCACTTTACATTGCGAAATCGCGCATCTTGCGCCGCCTGCGCGAAGCTTTGGGCGAAGATTGTCTCGAGTAACGGAGCAAGGCGATGCCGACCCTGACCTGCCCGCGTGCCGACCGACTGCTTGCGTTTCGAACGGGCCAACTCAATCGCCGCGACCTGGAGGAAGTCGCTGCGCATGTGGAGACGTGCGCCGTGTGCGTGACGGTCCTCGAAGGGGAGGGCGCGGATCAGGACGCGCTCGTGCAGGAACTTCGGCAGGCGCCGAGCCGGGATGAGTTTGCCGAGGAAACAGACTGCCGACGCGCCGTCGTTCAAGCCGCGGCCTTGCCGGAAGGGGACGACACTGCCGACGGTAGAACGCCGGCCGACGCTGAGGCGACGTCGCTGGGCAAGTATCAGCTGCTCGAGAAGATCGGCCAGGGGGGCATGGGCGCGGTCTTCAAGGCCGTGCACACCCTCCTCAAGCGAACGGTGGCGGTAAAAGTGCTGGCGCCGCATCGGTTGACGGACCCAAGGGCGGTGACTCGATTTCGCCGGGAGATCGAGGCCGCCGGCCGGCTCGATCATCCCCACATTGTGCGCACCAGCGATGCCGACGAAGCCGACGGGCAGCACTTCCTCGTCATGGAATGGCTCGGCGGCCAGGACCTGTACAAGTACGTATGCGAGCAGGGCCCGTTGTCGACGGCGCGCGCGTGCGACTTCATTCGCCAGGCCGCGCTTGGGCTCCAGTGTGCTCATGAGCACGGAATGGTCCATCGCGACGTCAAGCCGTCCAACCTGTTTCGGACGACGGACGCGCATGGGAAGCCGATCATCAAGGTGCTCGATCTGGGACTGGCGCTGCTGCACGACAACGTCGACGTCGAGAAGGGCCTGACGGGCGCCGGGCAGGTGATGGGAACGTTCGACTACATCGCTCCCGAGCAAGCGCTGGAATCGCACGCGGTCGATTCTCGTGCCGATATCTACAGCCTCGGCTGCACGCTTTACTTTCTGCTCGCTGGCAAGGCGCCTTTCCACGGCCGAACCGAGGCGCAAAAGCTTCTCGCCCATCAACTGGAGACGCCGCCCGCGCCGCCCGGCGTTTCCCACGAAGTACTCGATGTCCTGAACAAAATGATGGCGAAAAGCCCGGCCCAGCGCTTCGGCTCGATGGGCGACATCGCGAAACGCTTGGAGAGGTTCGCCGGCGTCCCGTCGGCGCCAGAGACCGTCACCAAGGAAATGCCGCGAAGACGTTCGCGCCGTCGGACCATTCTCCTCGCCGCGCTCGTCCTTTTCGCCTTGACCGCCGCAGTGTTCGGCGTGATCCGCTTCACCACCCCCGAAGGCGATTACGTCATCGATACCGACGATCCCGATTTCGCCTTCTCGGTCCGCAAGGGAACAATTGTGCTCGAGGATCGCAACCAGAAACGGACGTACAACCTCAAGGTCATTCAGAAGACGGACGACGGCGAATGGACCCTGGAAGTCCGCGAACCCGGCAACGACCTCGCCATGAAGACCGACGCCTTCACCATCAAGCGAGGCGAAACGGTGGCGCTCAAAGCGTGGTTCGAACGCAAGCAAGCGGACGTCCGCATCCCGCTGGCGGCGAAACCCACTCCTCATGTCGATCCGAAGGGAAAGGAGGTCCCGCAGCCGACGAACGCCAGGAGCGTCGTCTTCCTGGAAATTACCACCAAGTTGGGCGTGCAGGTACGCGTGGAAGTCGTGGACTATCGCCTCTTCGAGGGGACTACGAACACGTATCTGCGCAGTTTGGTTTCGACTGCGGCCGCGGACTTTTGGAAAGAGGCCGAACCGCACGACGGCGGGCCGGGGCGTCTCGGTCTGGACCTGGGAACCGGACTTTATCTGCTCATTCCCGTCCGACAGGTCAAAACCATCGAGGCACTCGACAAACAACACGTCCTGACGTTAGCCGACGGTACCCGACAGCAGGGGAAACTTGTGACGACGGCCGTCGGCAAGGACAAACGGTCGTGGAACCTGGCCGAGGTGAAGTCTGCAACCGTGCTCGCTCAGGATTTTGTAACACCGGCGCCGACCGCGAGTCCCAAGATGCGGCTGACCATCCCCGCACCTCACAGTCTCGACCTGCGGCTCGCCTCCTACCAGGTGCAAAGCGCCGGCTTGGGCTTCGGCCAAAAGATCAAGATGACGGTAAACGGCGAGACGCTCACGCCCGATCTGTCGGATTTCGACAAAGTCTCGGTCTCCTCGAGTAAGGGACAATGGCACATCGGCCTGACCCCGCCCGGCGGCAAAGAGACGGCTGGGAACTGGGAGATTCGCCATCCTTCGAGCGGTTTCGCACGCTGGAGTCTGGCCGGAGCCATGCGAAACGGTTGGCAGGTATTGATCGTTTACTCCAACGTGAGCACCACGGGGTTCACGCTCGAAAAACTGGGAGCGCGTGTCCCGCCGATTGTCGGAACCAGTGCCGAGCATTCGGACATCGTGACGCACCTGGCTTGCTCGCGCGACGGAAGCAAGATCCTTACCTACACGAGCGATCAGGTCCTGTGGCTCTGGGAACTCGACCAGGCGACGTTCAAGCTCGCCTGGAAAACCAAACTGCAACACCCCATGCTTCGCGGCATCGCCCTCGATCCGGCCGGGCGGGTGACGCTGCTCGCTCTCGCCGGGAGTTCCAACCTCTATCAGGCAGACCTGCAAACGGGCGAGGTGAGCGAACGACGCAAGGGCCGACACGACGGTTCCAGCGGACTGGTCTTCTCCCCCGACGGTCGGCGTTACTTGGTGGCAGACTTTTACGGCGGCGTCAGCCTGCGCGACGCGCTGGAGGGAGAAGTGCTGCGCCAGTTTCCCGGGCATACCGCAGGACCCGGCGTTCGGCCCGCGCCGCAGGTCTGCTTCTCTCAAGATGGCGAACGCATCCTCACCAGCGGCGCCGACCACACGGTACGACTCTGGAATAGTACCAATGCCCAGGAACTCAACAAGCTCCCTGCATTCGCCTCGACCAAGAAGAGGTTCATCGCGCTTGCGCCCGACGGCAAGCACGCGCTCGTCAGTCAGGACAGCGGCGTGCAAATCTGGGATCTGACGACCGGGAAGTCCGGCGCCTCATTGCACGGGCACAAGGACCACGTGACCGCCGTCGCTTACGGCCCAGACGGCGCCTGGGCCGTGTCCGCCAGCCAGGACAAGACGCTGCGCATCTGGGATCTTGGGACCGGCAAAGAACTCGCCTCGCTCGAAGGGCACGCCGACGACGTGACTTGCTTGGCGGTAACGTCGGACGGGCGCATCGTCTCCGCCAGCCGCGACAAGACGTTGCGCGTTTGGGCAGCGCCGAAGTAGGCCATACTCCGGGAGCATCGGCGGTCGCCCTCGTTTGGCCAGAGGAATTGCGTTGCAGCGACGTGAACCTCGAGATAGCATGAAGGGGTCCCTTCACCCGGATTATCTCGATTACGGCAGGTTCGCTTATGGAGCGTCGTGCCATCACAATTGTCGGAATCGTCCAGGGTGTAGGATTTCGGCCTTACGTCTATCGCCTCGCCTCGCAGTTTGCGCTGTATGGCTTCGTGAAGAACAACTCGGGCGACGTCGAAATCGAAGTCGAGGGCGATCTTCAAAATCTCGATCGGTTCTGCGCCGAACTTCCTCGCGATCCGCCCCCGCTCGCCCGGATCGAACGCCTCTCCTGGACACCCCGCCCGCCCCGGGGCGAACTTGATTTTCGCATCGAAGGCAGCGAGTCTGTCAAGTCCGGCCCCATCTTCTTCTCTCCCGACGTGGCAACCTGCGACGACTGTCTGCGCGAGATGAACGATCCGCTCGATCGGCGTTATCTCTACCCATTTCTCAACTGCACTAACTGCGGTCCGCGTCTCACGATCATCAAGGGGGCGCCGTACGATCGAGCCCGCACGACGATGGCGGATTTCCCGATGTGCGCGGCCTGCCGAGCGGAATACGAAGATCCTGCCAATCGCCGATTTCATGCTCAGCCGATTGCGTGTCGTGTCTGCGGTCCGCAGCTCGAGTTTCGGGGCGATGCGAGCGGCGAGCCGCTGAGGGCGTTTGCCGATTCATTGCAGGCTGGCAAAATTGGGGCACTCAAAGGACTGGGCGGTTATCATCTGCTCTGCTTGGCGAATGCCGATTCGACCGTTCGAGAATTGCGTCGCCGAAAGGAGCGCGATGCGAAACCATTCGCGCTCATGGTCCGCGATCTCGCTTCCGCGGACCTCCTGTGCGAGATCGATACACTGGAACGCGAACTGTTGACGTCGCCCGGTCGCCCCGTCGTCTTACTGCGCCGCCGGCCCGATAGCGATGTTGCCGCCGATGTGGCGCCGGGAAATCCGATGTTGGGCGTCATGCTCCCGTACACGCCGCTACATCATCTGTTGTTTCGCGAGTTGGGCAACGTGCCGCTGGTGATGACTAGCGGAAATCGCAGTGACGAGCCCATTGCGTATGACGACGCCGATGCAATAAAGCGACTCGCGGACATCGCCGACGTATTTCTTATGCATGACCGCCCGATCCACATCCGCTGCGACGATTCAGTGACGCGAGTCGTCGACGGCTTTGAGCTTCCGCTCCGGCGCTCGCGCGGCTACGCGCCGCAGCCCCTCCGATTGCCATTCTCGGTCCCGGTTCCCATCCTCGCCGTCGGCAGCCAACTAAAGGCGACGTTCGCATTGGGAATCGATTTGCATGCGTTCCTAAGCCATCATCTGGGCGATCTCGACCACTACGAAGCTTTGAGAGCCTTTCAGCACGACATTACGCTCTACGAAACACTATTCGCTCTAGATCCCGTATTGCTGGCATGCGATTTGCACCCAAACTATGCATCTTCGCGTTACGCACGGGAAAGAGGCAAACCGTTGCTTACTATTCAGCATCACCATGCGCATATGGCCAGTTGCATGGCCGACAATGGACTCAAGGAGTTCGTGATCGGCGTGTCTTTTGACGGTACAGGGTACGGGACCGACGGTGCCGTCTGGGGCGGGGAGTTCCTGATCGGCGATTATCGGCAATTTCAGCGCGCCGCTCACTTTGTTTACGTGGGCATGCCGGGAGCAGACCAGGCGATTCGCGAACCGTGGCGCATGGCCCTCGCGCATCTACACCATGCAGAGGCGCCGAATGTGCTCGAAGGGAGAATCCCGTCGCAGGCGCTGAGGATCGCGACGACCATGCTCGAACGCGAGCTTAACACTCCTAAAACCTCGAGTGCCGGCCGGCTCTTCGATGCGGTGTCCGCGCTCCTGGGACTTCGCGATCAAGTCGATTACGAAGGACAGGCGGCGATCGAACTCGAATGGCTCGCGACCCGGACGCCGCGTTGCGGATCCTACGACTACAATGTCGAGTCCGGCGAAGCCCTGGTGATCGACACGCGTCCCATGATTCGTGAGATTGCTCGCGAGGTCGTTCGCAAAACCCCAGTCGCCGTCGTCGCCCGGCGGTTTCACTCGACGCTCGTCGAAATCATTGCCGACGTTTGCGGACGACTCCGCAATTCCACGGAACTCGACCGCGTGGTTCTGAGCGGCGGCGTATTTCTCAACGCCTTGCTCACCCGTGAGGTTTGCGAACGCTTGAAAAACGACGGCTTCGACGTCTATCGACATCGGCAAGTCCCGCCCGGCGACGGCGGGCTCAGTCTGGGTCAGCTGGCGATCGCCGCACATCAAATGTCTTGAGGAGATCGGTCATGTGTCTCGGCATCCCCGGCAGAGTCCTTGAGATTTACCGAGAGCACGAGGTTCTCATGGGAAAGATCGATTTCGGCGGCGTGTCGAAACGCGTCTGTCTCGAGCATGTTCCTGATACTCAAGTCGGAGAATATGTCATCGTTCACGTCGGCTTCGCCTTGCAGCGGATCGACGAAGTCGAGGCCCGAAGGGTGTTTGCGTTTCTGGAAGGCATGGATCAACTCGAAGAACTGGAGGCGCCCAGTCATGAGGTACCTCGATGAATACCGGAACGCAGACGCCGCCCAAAAGCTGGTAGCCGCCATTGCCGCCGCCTGCACGCGTCCCTGGGTCATTATGGAAGTTTGCGGCGGACAGACGCACACCATTGTCAAGTACGGCATCGATCGCGTGCTTCCCGACGGTCTAGAATTGGTGCACGGCCCGGGTTGCCCCGTGTGCGTGACGTCGCTCGAAACGCTCGATCGCGCGCATGCCATTGCGGCGCGTTCGGACGTAATCTTTTGCTCGTTCGGCGATATGTTGCGCGTCCCCGGTTCGCGCGTCGATTTATTGCAGCTCAAGTCGCAAGGTTGCGATGTGCGCGTCGTCTATTCGCCGCTCGACGCGGTGAACTTGGCGGCAGCGAATCCGAGTCGCAAGGTAGTTTTCTTCGCCATCGGTTTCGAGACCACGGCTCCCGCCAACGCGATGGCGGTGTGGTTGGCGATGCGGCGCGGGCTCACGAACTTCAGTGCGCTGGTATCGCATGTACTGGTGCCCCCGGCGATGTCGGCGATTCTTTCCGCTACGAACAATCGCGTGCAAGGTTTTCTTGGGCCGGGCCACGTCTGCACGGTCGTTGGGACGAGCGAGTACGAGCCGCTTGTCGCAAAGTTCCGCGTGCCGATCGTCATTACGGGCTTCGAGCCGATCGACATGCTCGAGGGCATATTGAGAACCGTACAGCAGCTCGAAGCGGGTCGAGCCGAGGTCGAGAATCAATACAGTCGCGCGGTGCGAACCGAGGGCAATCCGGCGTCGCGGAAGCTCCTCACGGAAGTATTCGAGGTTTGTGATCGCAAATGGCGAGGTATAGGACGAATCCCGCAGAGCGGTTATCGTTTGAAACCGGAGTATCGCGACTTCGATGCCGAGCGGTTGTTCGATGTGGCCGATCTTGAGACCGAAGAATCCACGACGTGCATCAGCGGCGAGATTTTGCGCGGGCTGAAGAAGCCGCACCAGTGTCCTGCGTTCGGCAAGGAATGCACGCCGTTGACTCCGCTGGGCGCCACGATGGTTTCAAGCGAAGGCGCCTGTGCGGCGTACCACGCCTACGGCCGAACTTTAGAGGACGGTAAACGGACGCAACTCGTATGACGGGGAACCGACCGTGGATCATCCGCGCGAAGGCTTGTTCGGAACGTGCCCGACGCCGAAGTCGCATTACGACCGCATCCTTCTGGGACACGGCAGCGGCGGGCAGCTCAGCGCCGAACTTCTGAAACGCGTCTTTCTCCCGGCGCTTGGCAACGACGTCCTGAACGCCCTTGAAGATCAAGCCACCCTCCCCTTCGGAAACGGAAGGCTCGCGTTCACGACGGATTCGTTTGTGGTGAAGCCGTTGTTCTTTCCCGGCGGCGACATCGGCAAACTCGCCGTCCACGGCACGATCAATGACCTCGCGGTCGGCGGCGCCAAACCCCTGTATCTCTCCGCGGCGTTTATTCTCGAAGAAGGCATGTTGATCGCCGACCTCAAACGCATCGTGCAATCGATGCGGCTGGCGTGCGACGAAGTCGGCGTCAAAATTGTTACCGGCGACACGAAGGTCGTCGATCGGGGCAAGGGAGATCAGCTCTTCATCACCACCTCCGGCATCGGCGTCGTGCCGGCCGGACGCTCGCTCTCAATCCGCTCCGCACGGCATGGAGATTGCATTCTCCTCTCGGGAACGATCGGCGATCACGGGGTCGCCATCATGTCGGTACGCGAAGGGCTCGAATTTGAAACCGTCCTCGAAAGCGATAGCGCTCCGCTCGCCGACCTCACCCACGTCATGCTCGAAAGTTGTCCGTCGATACGCTGCATGCGCGATCCGACCCGCGGCGGCTTGGCGAGCGCTCTCAATGAGTTGGCGTCTGCCTCCCGCGTAGGCATTCGGCTTCTGGAGAAACGGATCCCCATTCGGGCCGAGGTCCGCGGCGCCTGCGAGATGCTCGGACTCGATCCGCTTTACGTTGCCAACGAAGGCAAGTTAATGGCGGTCGTCCCGGAGAACGACGCGGAACGGTTGCTCAACGCCATGCGATGCCATCCGCTGGGCCGAAATGCAGCGATTGTGGGTACTGTGGTGACTGACCATCCAGGCTTGGTGGTGATGGACACGCTCGTCGGCGGCGAGCGTGTGGTGACGATGCTTTCAGGAGAACAACTTCCTCGCATCTGTTAAAAGGAGCGCTCCGATGACAGAATCGACGATTCCTTACGGTCGCAAAACCCAAAAGGCGCCTGCCGTCAAGGAGGTCCACATCCTCTGGATCACCGCGGGCCTGAGCTGTGACGGCGACACGGTGTCGATCACCGCAGCGACGCAGCCGAGCATCGAAGACGTAATCTTGGGCGCCGTTCCGGGACTTCCCAAGGTCCATCTCCACAATCCGGTCCTCGCCTATGAAACGGGCGACGACTTTATGAAGCACTTCTACGATGCCGAAGCAGGCAATCTGGAGCCCTTCGTTCTGGTAGTCGAGGGCTCGATCCCCAACGAAAAGATCAAGAAAGAAGGCTATTGGGCCGCGATGGGGACTGACAAGCGGACGGGCCAACCCATCACTACCAACGAGTGGATCGATCGGCTGACTCCCAAGGCGCTCGCCGTTGTCGCCATCGGCACGTGCGCCACGTATGGGGGCATTCACGCGATGGAAGGCAATCCCACCGGCGCCATGGGATTGGCCGATTATCTCGGTTGGGACTGGAAATCGAAAGCGGGCGTGCCGATCGTCAACGTTCCCGGCTGTCCCGTTCAGCCTGATAACTTCATGGAAACCGTTCTCTACCTGCTCTATCAAGTCGCGGGCCTGGCTCCGATGATCCCCCTCGACGACCAACTTCGGCCCACCTGGCTCTTCGGCGCCACGGTCCACGAAGGGTGCGACCGCGGCAGTTACTATGAGCAGGGGCAATTCGCCGACGAGTATGGCTCCCCCAAGTGCCTGGTGAAAATCGGCTGCTGGGGCCCGGTGGTCAACTGCAACGTCCCCAAAAGGGGCTGGATGGCGGGCATTGGCGGTTGCCCCAACGTCGGCGGGATTTGCATCGGCTGCACCATGCCCGGCTTCCCCGATAAGTTCATGCCCTTCATGGACGCCCCTCCCGGATCCTACGCCTCGTCGCTGGCCATCAAACTCTACGGCCCGCTCATCCGCTGGCTCCGCGGTTTCACCCAACGTGCCGCCAATCGCGAACCCAAATGGCGCCACCGCCGACCTGAACTCACCACCGGATATACGCCCACGACCTACTCGAGCAAGGAGCAACGCTAATGGCCACCCTTACCGCACCTGTGCCGAGCGCCCCGACCGAAACTCGCAAACTCGTCGAGATGTCGTGGGATCCCATCACGCGCATCGTCGGCAGCCTGGGCATCTACACCAAGATCGACTTCGAGAATCGGACCGTCGCCGAGTGCCATAGCACCTCCTCGATCTTTCGCGGCTACAGCGTCTTCATGAAAGGCAAGGATCCACGCGACGCCCACTTCATCACCAGCCGAATCTGCGGCATCTGCGGCGACAACCACGCCACCTGCGCCAACTACGCTCAGAACATGGCCTTTGGAGTTCGGCCTCCCAATATCGCCGAGTGGATCGTCAACCTCGGCGAAGCGGCCGAGTACATGTTCGATCACAATATCTTCCAGGACAACCTCGTCGGCGTCGATTTCTGCGAGCAGATGGTTAAAGAAACCAATCCGAAGGTTTGGGCCAAGGCGCAGACGTATGCGGCTCCTCATTCCAACGACCACGGCTATCGCACCATCGCGGACATCATGACCGCCCTCAATCCCTTCACGGGCGAACTCTATCGTGAGACGCTGCACGTCAGCCGATACACGCGCGAAATGTTCTGTCTGATGGAAGGAAGGCACGTCCATCCCTCGACCCTCTACCCAGGCGGCGTCGGTACCGTCCCGACCGTGCAGTTATTTACGGACTACCTCGTGCGCCTGGCTCGCTACGCCGAGTTCATGAAGAAGATGGTGCCCTTGCACGACGACTTGTTCGACTTCTTCTACGAAGCCCTGCCGGGCTATGAACAAGTCGGCAAGCGCCGAATCCAGCTTGGTTGCTGGGGATCGTTCCAGGATCCCGACCATTGCGACTACCAGTACAAGAACATGGACGCCTGGGGCAAGAAGATGTTTGTAACCCCCGGCGTCGTCGTCGACGGAAAGTTGGTGACCACGAATCTCGTCGATATCAACCTCAATATTCGCATCTTGCTCGGTAGCTCGTTCTACGACGACTGGGGTGAAACCGGGGAAGTCTTTGTCAAGAACGATCCGCTCGGCAACCCCGTCGATCGCCGACATCCGTGGAATCAGACGACGACGCCGCGGCCACAAAAGCGCGACTTCGGGGGCAAGTACACCTGGGTCATGTCGCCCCGATGGTATCACGCCCCGGAGAAGGCGCACCTCGCGCTCGACACCGGCGGCGGTCCGCTCGCGCGGTTGTGGTCGACGGCGCTCGCGGGCCTGATCGATTTCGGCTACGTCAAATCGACGGGACACAGCGTCAAGATCTACTTGCCCAAGACGGCCATAAAGCCGGAAGTTGAGTTCGAGTGGAAGATCCCGAAATGGAGCAACACGATCGAGCGGGATCGGGCGCGGACTTATTTCCAGGCTTACTCCGCCGCGTGTGCGTACCACTTCGTGGAGAAGGCGCTCGCCGAGCTACATGCCGGAAATACCAAGACCTGGCGAGAGTTTAAGGTCCCCGATGAAGGCATCGGCTGCGGTTTCCACGAGGCGGTTCGAGGCGTCCTCTCGCATCACATGGTGATCCGCAACGGGAAGATCGTGAATTATCACCCCTATCCGCCGACGCCCTGGAACGCCAACCCGCGTGACGTCTACGGCACCCCCGGGCCCTACGAGGACGCAGTGCAAAACACGCCCCTCTTTGAGGAGAACGGGCCCGACAACTTCAAAGGAATCGACATCATGCGCACGGTGCGCAGCTTCGATCCGTGTCTTCCGTGCGGCGTGCATATGTATCTTGGCGATGGCAAAATGCTCGAAACCCGGCATGCCCCGATGTTCGGCATCCAGTAAGGGAAAGTTATGACGAAGCCGAACGAAGGCAGACAGCGGATCGAGCGACTCGAGGGCTTGATCCATGAGGTCGAGTCATTCTCGGATCCCGCGGTCCGCGAGCACACGCGCGGCATCGTGCAGGCGCTAATGGAACTGCACGCCGCCGGGCTTGATCGCATGCTCGAGAAGATCGCCGACACCGGTCCGAGCGGACTCACTTTGATCGACGATCTGGCCGCGGATGATCTGGTGGGGAGTCTGTTCCTACTCTACGACCTCCACCCGCAGGACGTGCAGACACGCGTCCGGCTGGCGCTGGAAAAGGCCCGGCCGATCTTGCAAGCGCATGGCGGCAGCGTCGAGTTGCTGGGCGTCGAGGACGGCGTCGTTCGCGTGCGGATCGCGGGGAGTTCAGGAGAGTTCGCGGCCCAAACGCTGACGCTGAGATCGGCGATTGAAGAGGCGATCTACGAAAAAGCGCCGGACGTGTCGGCGATCGATATCGAGTGTCAACGGCAGGCGAGCGCCATCCGCATGGCACTTCCCATGACCGCCAGTTAATTCATGCGAAAGAAGGTGCACGATGAACATGGTCACCGAAAAGACGAAACTCGAGTTCGCCAGCATCGGCGGCGTGCTCGCCGCGACGGGCTTGGGCCTCCTTCGCTACGGGCTCGCCGTGCTGCTGATCTGGGTCGGTTTCTTGAAGTTTTCGGCATACGGGGCAGGCAATATTCACCCGCTGGTGGAGAACAGCCCACTCCTGTCATGGGGCCTTAAGGTGATGACGGTGCAGAGCTTCTCCAACCTGCTCGGCGGCATTGAGATCGTGTTGGGCCTGCTCATTTTCATGCGCTGCTGCGCGCCCCTGGCGTGTGCGGCTGGAAGTCTGGGCGCGGCCGTCAAGTTTCTCATCACGCTCACGTTGTTGTTCAGCACGCCCGGGGTATTCGAACCGGGGCTCGGTTTCCCTTACCTCTCGATGAATGGCCAATTCTTCGCCAAGGACGTGCTGTTGCTCGCCGCCGCGCTTTGGTCCGCGGGCGAAGCGCTTCATGCGGCCGCCGAAGAACCGGTGAAGAGCACCGCGAGGCCGCGATGAATGAGACACGCCCCTTCGCGCGGTTGCGGCAGTTCGTCCGGCCACGCAAACCGAGGGAGCAATGTGCCCTCTGCGCCGCCGACCTGGCCGCCGAGCATTCCCATCTGCTGGAACTGAGCGATCGGCAGTTGGTCTGCTCGTGCGAGGCGTGCGCCATCCTTTTTAGCGGTCAACAGGGCTGGCGCTATCGCCGAGTTCCGCGCGACGTGCGGCTGCTCACTGATTTTCGGATGACGGAAGCTCAGTGGGACGCGCTTTTCATTCCGATCGACCTGGCGTTCTTCTGCGAAATCGGAGGACGAGTGGTCGCGATGTATCCGAGCCCTGCCGGCGCTACGGAGTCGCAGCTCTCACTGGAGGCGTGGGACGAATTGAAAGATGAAAATCCGATCCTTGCCGAACTTGAGCCGGAAGTTGAAGCGCTGTTGGTCAACCGCGTCGGCACGGCGCGCGTCTACTACCGAGTTCCGATCGACGCGTGCTACAAGCTGGTCGGCCTGATTCGTACGCACTGGCGCGGGCTTTCAGGGGGCGTCGACGTGTGGCGTGAGATCGACGGTTTCTTCGCAAATCTCAAAGCCAAGGCGTCGTGACATGGGCGATTTGCAAATCGAAGTGGAAGCGGTTGAACCCGTCGCCTACGCCGCTTCACCGTTGCTGATGTTCAAGCTTCGCATTCGCCAAAACGGTCCCGAGCCGACGTCGATTCACGCGATTCTTCTGCATTGCCAGATTCGCTTCGAGCCCGCGAAACGCTCGTATTCCGCCGAGGAGAAGCAGGGGCTGCGCGACTTGTTTGATCGGCCAGAACGTTGGGGGCAGACGCTAAAGCCAATGCTCTGGACGCACGCCCATGCGACGACGCCGCCGTTCACGACGACGATCGTCGCGGACCTGCCGGTCCCGTGCACGTACGACTTCAACGTCGCTGCCACCAAGTATTTCGGGGCTCTCGAATCGGGCGAGGCGCCGCTAACGCTCTTCTTCAGCGGCACCGTATTTCAAGAAGCCGAGGCCGGCCTGCAAGCTTCACAACTGCCGTGGAATCTGGAAGCCAGCTATCGTCTTCCGATCGGCGTCTGGAAGGCGCTGATGGACCATTACTACCCGAACTGCGCCTGGCTCTGCCTGCGGAAGGACGTCTTCGATCGACTGCATCGTTACAAGAGCAGGCATGGCATCCCGACGTGGGAGACGGCTTTGGAGAGATTGCTCGCGGAGGAAAAGCCATGAACTCGGCACGCATTGATCAAATCGCGAATTCCGTTCTGTACGAAGGCTACCTGCTCTACCCGTATCGGCCCTCCGTGAAGAATCGGCAGCGCTGGACGTTCGGGGGCGTCTATCCGCGGGGCTATAGCGAGTCCCAGTTTGGCAGCGACCCCTGGATAACGCAGACCGAATGTCTGGTAGAAGGGGGATCATATACGGCGCTCGAAGTGAAAGTTCGGTTCCTGCATCTCATCGACCGGCAAGTGGGTCAACGGACACTCGACAATTCCCAGATTCGCCTGGTCGAACGCCTGCACGTCGGCGATCGGCTGCTGATCCCCTGGCAGGAGGCCATGGAGCGCGAACAATCGCTGGCGGAAACGAGGTTGGGCGTGCTCGACCGGCAGATGTCCGTCGTGTTCCCGGCCAGCGAGACCCTCGAATCGATCGGCGACCGAGCGGTCTTCGTCCGCAAGCAGAAGGAAATTGCGATCGCGATCGACGCCTTTGCGGAGCGCCTGGACGAATCGCTGTTCAAGATCCGCGTGCGCATCGAGAATCGCACGCCGTGGCACGAGGGGGATCGGGACGCCGCCTTGATGCAGTCGCTGATCTCCGCGCACACGCGGTTGGGCGTTCGCGAGGGAGCGTTTGTTTCGCTCTTCGATCCGCCGCCGCATTGGCGCTCGCAGGCAGAATCGTGCCAAAACATCGGCGCCTGGCCGATCCTCGTCGGCAATCCCGGTGAACGAGATGCAATGCTCTCGGCGCCGATCATCTTGCACGACTACCCGGAGATCGCGGCCGAGAGTCCAGGCGATCTCTTCGACAGTACCGAGATCGACGAGATCCTCACCTTGCGCATCATGACCATGACGCCCGAAGAACGCCAACTCGCCGTCGCGGTCGATGAGCGGGCGCGAGCGCTGCTGCACCGCACCGACAACCTGGCGGAGGCTCAGATGCGCGGGTTGCACGGCACGATGCGAGGCCTGCGTCCCGTGCCTCAGGAGGCGAGCCATGACGGATGACTTCTGGGAAGATGCACGCCCCAAACTCGAGAGCGTCCCCGTCGGCGGCGGCGTTCTCCGCTGCGGCGACCGCGTGCGAATCTGGCCGCAAGGCAGGGCCGATATCCTCGATCTGGCCCTGGAGGGCAAGATCGCCACCATCGATTCCATCGAACAAGACTACGAAGCGCGAACGTACGTCGCGGTGACGATCGACGACGATCCGGGGCAGGATTTCGGTAAACTAAAGCAACCGGGACATCGCTTCTTCTTCGGCGTCGATGAGGTGGAGCCATGGCCGGACGGAGGCGGGTCATGATCCTGATCGCCGGCATCGGCAATATCTTTCTCGGTGACGACGCTTTCGGCTGCGTCGTCGCGCAACGGTTGCTGCGACGGCCTTTGGCCGACGACGTGAAGGTCGTCGACTTCGGCATCCGCAGCCTCGACCTGGCTTATACGCTGCTCGATCCGTACGAGGCCGTCATCCTCATCGACGCTATGCCGCGCGGCGAAGCGCCGGGGACGCTCTTCGTGATGGAACCGGAAACAGAGGAAAGTCCGACGTCTCTCGCCGACGGTCACTCGATGAATCCCGTGAAAGTGCTGCAACTGGCCCGAAGCCTGGGCGGGACGTTGCCGCGGATCACCCTTGTCGGATGCCAACCCGGTCCAATGTCGGAGGACGACATGCAGATGACCATGAGCGAACCGGTCGCGCGGTCCGTGGACGAAGCGGTGCGGCTGATTGAATCGTTGACGGTTCAGATCCGAAGCGGGTGGAATGACAATGCACGAACTCTCGATTGCTCTGAGCCTACTGGAAGCAGCCGAGGATGAGGCGGAACGCCGCGGCAATCCGCGCGTTCTCGCCGTCCATCTTCGACTGGGCCCGCTCTCCGGCGTCGTCAAGGAGGCGCTCCTCTCTGCATTCGAAATGGCCCGCGCGGAGTCAAGCCTCCCCGAAGCTCGGCTTGAGATTGAGGACGTGCCTCTTGTTGTCTTCTGCCCCGAATGCCAGCGAAATCGCGCTGCCGTCTCGATTCAAATGCTGTGTTGTGCGGAGTGCGGCGCCCCTACTCCCGACGTCGTGCAAGGTCGGGAACTCGACATAATCGCTTTGGAGATCCAATGAAAACGCAGACCCGCCTCGTCGAAGTTCGACAGAAGGTGCTCAAGGCGAACGACGTGGTCGCCCGGGCGCTGCGCGAACAATTCCAGAGCGCTGGCGTCTTCGTCGTCAGTCTGGTGTCGAGCCCCGGCGCGGGCAAAACGTACTTTCTCGAGGAACTGCTCAAACGGCTGCGGACGAAGTTTCGCGTCGCGGCCCTCGTCGGCGATCTGGCGACCGACAACGATGCGAAACGGCTGGCGCGCGCCGAGGTCCCCGTCCGCCAAATCGTCACCGGCGCGGTCTGTCATCTCGAAGCCGAGATGGTCCGCGCCGCGCTCGGCGACTGGAACCTGAGCGAACTCGATTTCCTGTTCATTGAAAACGTCGGCAATCTCGTTTGTCCCTCCAGCTATGATCTAGGAGAAGATCTTAGGATGGTGCTCTTGTCGGTCACAGAGGGGGAAGACAAGCCGCTCAAGTATCCGACGATCTTCAACACCGCCGACGTCGCGGTGCTGACCAAGATGGACCTGGCGACCGCGGTCGAGTTCGATCTTCCCGAAACGAGGCGCAACATCGACGCGGTTCGCCCTGGAATGAAAGTCTTCCCCATCGCCGCCAAGACGGGCGCCGGGCTCGAGGCTATCGTGCATTTTCTCGAAGCGAAGCGAGTATGATCATTTCTTGATAAAGTCGCCCGGAACCGGGAGCGGTTCGCTCGATTGCCGAGCCTGCCGCACGAACTCGTCGATGCATGGCGGGCAGCAAAATTGATAGTTGTGGCCATCGACGACCCACGTGCACGCGGGATTCGCTTTGGTTCGCGTGATGGGGCAAAGGCGATCGCCGGATTGAGGATTGAAGTCGTGCCGTGCCTGAAAGCGGCGGTATTTCTGGGTAGCCGTCTTGCCTCCGTTCGCGTCGATGTCCGCCTGGGTGTAACGCCCTTTGATCGTCGTATAGAGCGTTTGCTCCTCCTGAGAGTTGGCGGCTCGAGGCATGGACGCCTCGGACGGCGCGAACATCCCATAGCGCATGGCGAGCACGAATATCAAGATCAGGATCGACGGCGTCCAATAGTAACGAGCCACGACAAGCCCTCCGTTAGCCGGCGAGATCGGCCTGCGTTTCGCCATCGAGCCAGGCGATGAGCAACGCCGCCGCCGCGATGAGGAAGATCAGGCATCCGGGCATCCACATCAACATGCCCGCCAATTGTTGGTCTTCCAGCGGCGTGAACCCGAAATCGCCGGTCGTCGCAGCGTAGTCGTACCAGGCGGCGGGGGCGAACGTCAGGAAAACGCCCAGGGCCGCGGCATGGAGCGACGCGGTGAAGAGGTACAGCGCCGCGGGAACCGGATGCAGTCGCTGGCGCGTCATAGGTTCCAGAATCACACGCCAGAACAAGAACGCGGCGACGAACATCGTCACATGCTCCAAATCGTGCAGAATGGGCCGATCGAGCGCGGCATTGTAAAGGGCCGGGAGATGCCAGACCCATAACGTGATGGCGAAGATCATCCAGACGACGAACGGTTGCCACAGAAGTTGTCTGATCGGCGTCGTCTTCCGTCGCCAAGCCCCGATTGAGGGGCGCCAATTCTTGGGAACGCCCCAGGTGACCGCCAAGGCCGGGGCGCCTAGTACGAGCAGCGGAGCGGCGACCATCGTCAGAAGGAGGTGCTGCGCCATGTGGGCGGACGCAAGCACGTCGCTCAAGGCAGCGAGCGGCGACACGAGCGCGACGAATATGGCAAGCAATCCGACTTGAAACGCGACGGCCTGACCGCGGGAGATACCTCGTCCCACCCCGGCGGACTTCCAGACCTGGGACAGGCCCCGGCCGTAGAGCCACCACAGTACGCCAAGGTTGAAGAGCAGGAGCCCGTCCCAGTTCCAGGTTCCGCGCCAGTCGCCCGTGGAACGCTCCGCAGCGACGAGGTCCGGCGTCCAGAGTAGCATCGCGCTTATGATGGGTAGCCGCATGCTTAACATCGGTTCAAGTAGTAGAAGATGGGGACCGCTTCGACGATGATGGCGATCATGAACGTGCCGTTAGCGATGTAGCCCGCGCGGGCGAGCGACGTGGATCCGTCATCCGGCCCTTTCTTTCGAACATTGCCGTAGGCGACTCCAGTAGCCAGTAGCGCGACGAGGAACATGCCGGCGCTAACGGCGAGCGACAACCACGCCACGGCGCCGATGCCGAACATTGCATAGTCCTTCAGCGGACTTTCGCAGCCGAATTCCGCGATACTGTAGATGAGGAGCAACTGCAGAAACCAGGCGAACGCTCCGCCCAGCAATCCGAACCAGATTGCGAAAGGACTCGCTGACGTGGCGTGCGAAGGTTTCATGACGTTCAAATCAAGTAAGGGGAAAGGTACAGCACCGCGTAGACGAGCACGGCCGAGGCGGCGGAGAAGATCCAATAGTGCGCGACGATCTGCACCTGTGCCGCCAGGATCCTCTCCCAGTCCTGAGTGACGCTTATCGAACGAGCCAGCGCCGCCGCCGATAACCCCACGCCAGTCAGAACAATGGCATCCATCGCCCAACCGAGCATGTGAAAAATTGAGCCGTACGCGTTGGCCCGCGGCGACACTTCGAGATACCACGCGTCGGCCCAGCGCAAACCCAGGAAAACGATGCCGACCACGAGGCTCGCCGCGAATCCGATTTGGCTACGAATCTTACTCCGGCCAAAACGATGCCACGCACAGACCGCCGCGATGGCTCCTATTAACAGACTACCGTAGATCAGCGCGGGGCCGAGCAGTTCCGGCAAGGGCAGTCCATCGAGAGGCCAGTGCGGCGCGTACAGGCGCAGGTAGAAGTACGAGTAAAACAGCGTCGCCAGCGACCAGCCGAACACCGCCATCAGAAAGAGCATGCCGAGCCAGGGAAGCGACTTGGCTCCGGTCGTGAAGATCGGAAGCCCCGTCTCCTGCGGCAAGGTTTCACGTTGCATCCGCTCCGTCTCGGCGGGATCGGGCCAAAGCCAGCAGATCAGCCCGGCGACCGTGACGACAACCCCCGCAGCCACGAGCAAATAAAGCCGAGCGATGGTCGCGATGGTGACGAGCATGATGCCGATGGAGGTGACGAACGGCATATACGACCATGTCGACAGGCGCACGAGTGCTTCGGGTTTGCCGGTGATGGCGTTGACGAGAACGGTGGCGCGCCAATCCGCAGGCCGATGATCCAGCGTCTCGACGAGACGTTCGAGCTCGGGTTCTTGGGGTTCGTTCGCATTCCAAAGGGGATGTCGGGAGTTGACGACGGGCAAACGCGGGAACAGAACCTGGGTCGCCACCAGGAGCGACCACTCGAGTGAGTCGCCGCCCCAGGGGTTTTTCTCCGCGACCGCACCGTAACGCAAGCTCCAGATCACGTTGAACGCGATCAGCAAGAAGCCCGCCGCCATGACGAACGCCGCGATCGTGACGGCCAGGTTGAGTCCGTCGATACCCAGATCGGCGCGATACGTATAAACGCGGCGCGGCATACCCAGGAGCCCCATGATGTGCATCGGGAAGAACGTGAAGTTGAACCCGAGGAACGTGAGCCAAAAACTCCACTTGCCCAGGCGTTCGCTGAGCATGCGTCCGGAGATTTTCGGCGCCCAGTAATGCACGGCGGCCATCATCGGGAAGACGGCGCCGCCGATCAGCACGTAATGAAAATGAGCTACGAGGAAAAAGGTGTCGTGCACTTGCACGTCAAACGGCACGATCGCCAACATCACTCCCGTCAGTCCGCCGAGTACGAAGATGAACATGAAGCCCAGCACGAACAGTAGCGGCGCCAGGAGCTTCGGCTGCGTTCCCCACAGACTGGAGAGCCACGCGAAGATCTGCGTCCCGCTCGCCAGGGCGATGACCAAACTTGCCGACGCGAAGAAGTAGAGCGATAGTTCCGGCAAGCCGGTCGTGTACATGTGGTGCACCCAGAGTCCGAAGCTGAGGAAACCGGTGACCAGGATGCCGACGACAATCAGCGTGTAACCGTGCAGGCGGCGGGAAAACGTGCCGACGATCATCGACACGATGCCGGTCGCGGGGAGGAAGATGATGTAAACTTCGGGATGTCCGAAAAACCAGAAGAGATGCTGCCAAAGGAGATGGTTGCCCCCCTTGGCGTCGCTGAAGAAATGCGTCCCCAGAGCGTGGTCGGATTCGAGCAGCACGGTAGCGACAAACAGCGTCGTAAAGGCGAAGACAATCATGACGGCGGTGACGAGCCAGGCCCAGGCGAAGAGAGGCATCTTGGCGAGGGACATGCCGGGCGCGCGCAGTTTGAGGATCGAGACGGTAAGCTCGGCGCCCGCGGCGATGCCCGCGAGTTCCGCCGCTCCCAGGCCGACGAGCCAAAAGTCGATGCCGCTGGTGGCGAATGCCGGAGCGGAGAGCGGCGTGTACGCGAACCAGCCGACATCCGCGACCATGTCAAACAGGTATCCCGAGAAGAACGTGAGGCCGCTGAAGAGATATACCCAGTAGCTTAGAGCCGTCAGTCGCGGGTAGGCGAGTTCGCGCGTGCCGAGCATGAACGGCAAGAAAACCGCGGCCAGGCCTTCCATGAACGGCACGGCGAAGAGATACATCATGGTGGTGCCGTGCATCGTGAACAGGCGGTTGTAGTCGACCGGGCCCAGGAAATGATTGTCGGGTACGGCAAGTTGGATCCGCATGAGTAGCGCGAAGACTCCGGCGATCAGGAAGAAGCTAAACGCCGTGGCCATGTAGCGGACGCCGATACGGATGTTATCGACGGTCGCCAACCCGCCCGGGAAGCCTGACGGCTCTTTCCAGGTCTCGTTGAACGCTTTCGTGTCTTCCGGCGACGCGCTCATTTCAAGGTCTCCAGATAGTCGACGAGCGCGTTCAGATCTTCGGACGGGAGTTGGGTCGCGGGCATCTTGACGCCCGGTTTCGCCGTATGCGGATTGACGATCCAATTCACGAGTTCAGTCCGTGTGTTGGGCAAGTTGCCCGCGGCGATCATCCGCCGACTGCCGAGGTGCGTGAGGTTGGGCCCTGCCAAACCAGTGGCTTCCGGAAAATGCGACACCGTATGACAAACGGCACAACCCGCTTGGCGAAACACGACTTTGCCGCGAGAGGGTTCGGCGACTTCTCTTCGCTTCTTGCGTTCGGCAATTCGAGCATCGACCCAGGCTCGATACTCGTCCGGCGTCAGCGCTACGACTTCGAATGACATCTTCGCGTGCTGGGTGCCGCAGTATTCGCCGCACTGCCCGCGATACACGCCGGGGGAGTCGGCCTGGATCCAAAAAGTATTCGTTCGGCCCGGAATCATGTCCATCTTGCCGTGCAAACGCGGAACCCAGAAGCTGTGAATGACGTCGGCGCTCGTCAGTTCCAGGCGAATGGGGACGCCCGCGGGGATATGGATCTCGTTGGCCGTCACGATGCCGTGCTCGGGGATGCGTACCTCCCACCACCATTGATGACCGCGAACCTGAATTGTGAAGGCGCCGGCCGGTTGGCGGAGGGCGAGCGACGTTTCGAGCGAGTAGATGAGCAGGGGAATCACGACCAGGAGCGGCAGCGCCATGCCGCCGGCGATCACGAAACCGGTCTTGCCCAGCGGGGGAGTCGCAGACCGAGTTCGCCGCATCGCCATGTACATGAGCACGACGACCAGGACGAACACGCCGGCGAAGACGCCGCACATGACCCACCAGAGGAGGGCGATCTTGGCGGCCGCCGGGCCCGCGGGATCGAGCGTGGACATGTCAATCTCCCTGCGTGCGCGGAAACGTTTGAACGACCATGACGAAAGCCGTCAGTTGCTGCATCTCTTCGTCCGTGAGTCGGCCGGCGTAGCTGGGCATCGCCACGCCTGCCGGAGGCGCGAGGATATAGCTACGTAACTCTTCCTGCGAATAAATGCGTTCAAGCCGAGCGAGGTCAGTCCCGATTTTCTCCTTCCCGGCTCCGGCGATCGGATGGCAACTGACGCAGCCGAAGCGACCAAAGAGCTGATGCCCTTGCCGGGCGTCTTCCGCGAGGACGATGCCGCGCGGTATCGGCGGCGGCGCCGAACTCGCTTCGCCGCCGAATGGCGAACGCAGACGCCACGAAGACAGCCCGATCAGCGCTGTCGCCAGGATCACGACGATCGTGGTCGCGATCGGCCGATGCCGCCAGCCGCGCGCCGGCCCGCGATCCGCGAACGGCAGCAAGACGAGTCCGCCAAACAACACGATCGGAAAGAGGATGTGAAAGGTCGGCGCATAAGCAGCCGGCATAAGTGCCGTCAGGGCGCTATACCAGGCGAACCACCATTCTTCGCGAGGGTGGGAAGTCGCCTGCTGATTTGCGGGAGGGCCGAGGGCCGGCGCTCCATTCGTCAGCGTCAAAATAAGCGCCATCCCGAGCGCGACGACCGACCACGGCGCGATCTTGATCACAGCGGTCGGAAAGAAGACTTCCCCCTCTGTCGGCGATTCGGCCTGTTCCTTGTAGACCTGTTTCTGCTCGGCGCCGGTATCGACGTGTTCGCCATGTTCCGCCGGCGCCGTCGTGCCCAGAAGGATGATCAGATACAAGTGATACGCCACCAGCGCCATGATCAGAATCGGAATGAAGATGACGTGCATCGCATAGAGTCGGGTGAGCGTGATCGTGCTGAGATCGGGCCCTCCCTGCACGAGGCGAACGAGTCCGTCGCCCACGAGCGGGATGCGTTCGAAGATGGTCAACGCCACCTTGAGCCCAGCCATCCCGCGGTCGTCCCAACGAAGCACGTATCCCAGAAACGACGTGGAGATTACGAGAATCAAGAGGACGACCCCGATCAGCCAGATCCCCTCGCGCGGCGACTTGTACCCGCCCAAAATCACCTGCCGAAAGACGTGCAGCACGATCATGACGACCATCAGGCCGCCGGACCAGTAATGCAGGCCGCGCACGAACCATCCGAATGTTTGACGTTCCGAAAGAAAGCGAACGCTGTCATGGGCATGATCGACAGCGGGCGTGTAGGTGAATGCCAACGCGACGCCGGTGAGAATCTGCACGCCTAGTAATACGGTCAGGGCCATGCCGTCGCCCAAGTACCAGGGCTGGTTCGGCACGCGGCGTTTGAAGACCTTGGTCCAGATGGGGCCGAGCCCAAAACGATCGACCAGCCACCGCCAGGCGTAAGCAACCATGAGCATATGCTCCGTCAGGACCGCGGACGCAACGAGTTCACATCGACTTCGACCATGCCTTCCGTGACGCGCACGGCGTATCGGTGCAACGGGGATCGAGGCGGCCCCGCCATCACTTCGCCTGACTGGGCAAAAATCCCGCCATGGCACGGACAGAAAAAACACGTGCTTCCAGGATCATAGTTGACATCGCAACCGAGATCCGTGCAGGCACGCCCGAAAACGACGACTTCGGCGCCGGTACGCACGACAAAAACGCGGATGGGGTGACAGGGACTGGGCCACTCGACTCGCCGGCGCCGAACGGACGCCTCGATAACCTCCCCCTCGGCGAAGTCCGAAAGGGCCCCGATGGGGGACCAATCCTCACCAAGTTGGTGTGCAGTTCCCGGCGAAGCAATGGAGACGATTACCGGTAAACCAACGGCTGTTACGGCAGTGAGCGCTCCGCCGCCGAGCGCTATTTTCAGCCATTGACGTCGATGCATCGGAGTTGCTCCGTCTGGATAAACGGAAATCGCACTGGATTATTGAGATTTAGGCTCATGCAAATCTCGCACCGCTTTAGCAGACTTCTGAGAACGAACAACTCGTCGAACTTTGGGAAGCGGGTACAACGGACAACTTGCGCAGGCGCCGAAGCGTTTGAGGGCAGAAAACCTCCTTCGCCCTGTACAACCGAAAGCCGAAAACGGTTCTGCCTTCAATGCCGGCGCGACGCGAAGCGTTTCGTTCGCCTTCTCTACTGAATGCGAAGAACATGATTGACCTGCCCTGAGATCGCTGCTAAACTACCGCTAACCTCCTACCTGACATTCCGCCTGCCGGGACGTTCGTATTCCGTTGCCAATCCGCTCTGAAGGCTTGATCCATATGCTCGGATTCAGTGCGCGAACCTGGAGATTATCGAGCGCCCCGCTCCTCGTGTGGCTTGGCGCGTTCCTCTGGGCCGGCGAGCCTGCAACGGTCAAATCGAAACTACCCGCCCAGAAGTCGAGCCCCGAAGGAATCGCCTTCTTCGAGAAAAAAATTCGCCCGGTTCTGGTGAAGGAATGTTACTCGTGTCACGCGAAGGACGCCAAGAAGGTCGGCGGGAATCTCCTACTCGATTCGCGCGAAGGATTGATGGCGGGCGGTCAGTCGGGGCCGGCCGTTGTTTCGGGACGGGCCCAGGCGAGCGCCCTGATTCAGGCTCTGAAATATGACGGGTTGGAGATGCCGCCTGAACGGCCCCTTTCGAAAGCGGTGGTGGCCGACTTCGTCAAATGGGTCGAGATGGGGGTGCCGTATCCAGTTGCCAAAGCTCCCGGGAAGTCCGGAAAGGCCGATGTGAAACCGGATGCGCTCTGGTCGTTGCAACCGATCGCAAAGACCGCGGCGGCGGCGGTCAAGGATGGCTCGTGGAGCCAAGGAGATATCGATCGCCATGTGTTGGCGAAGTTGGAGTCCGCTCAGCTTCGTCCGGTGGCCGATGCGGACGCACGCACGCTCCTTCGTCGTTTATCCTTCGATCTTCACGGATTGCCGCCGACGTTCGAGCAGGTGGAGCGATTCGTCGCCGAATTCCGTCAAGACGAACAAAAAGCACTGGTGCGGGCGGTGGACGAGCTTCTTGCCTCACCCCGGTTCGGCGAGCGTTGGGGCAGGCACTGGCTGGACGTCGCTCGATACGGGGAATCCAACGGCAACGACGGCCTGAGCCGAAACGCCACGCTGCCGCACGCCTGGCGATATCGCGACTATGTGATTCAAGCGCTGAACGACGACGTCCCCTACGATCGCTTCCTGACGGAACAGATTGCGGGCGACCTGTTGCCCGCCGCCTCGGCCGCGGAACGCGATCGCCTTTGGATCGCGACTGGATTTCTCGCCCTCGGTTCCAAGCCGGCCAAGGCGATGAATATTAACTTCGACATGGACATCGTTGCCGATCAAATCGAAGTCGTCGGCGCCGGCTTGATGGGTCTGAGCGTCGCCTGCGCCCGCTGTCACGATCACAAGCACGATCCGATTCCGACCCGCGACTACTACGCGCTCGCGGGCATTTTTTTCAGCACCGAGACGCTCTACGGTCTGGCAGCGAATGAGCCGCTGACCGCCCCTGCCACCGAACTCTATGTGCTCAAGACCGCCAAGCCTGCCCCGGCGGTCGAGGCGAAAGCCAGCAAGACGTCGGCGCCGGCCAAGAAGCCGAAGATCGTATATCCGCCCGGAACTCCGCTCGCGATGGGAGTTCGCGAACGAACGGCGCCGCAGGATTGTAAGATCAACATTCAGGGAGAATCGAACAAACTCGGTGCGGCCGTCCCCCGAGGTTTCGTCCAGGCTTGCGGCGTTCCCGCCCCCGGCGCGATCGCACCCAAACAGAGCGGTCGATTGCAACTCGCTCAGTGGCTGACCGATCCGCGCCATCCGCTCACGGCACGCGTGATGGCCAATCGCGTCTGGCATCATCTCTTCGGGCGCGGACTCGTCGCCACCTGCGATGATTTCGGCGTGTACGGAGAAACGCCTTCCCATCCCGAATTGCTCGATCATCTCGCCAGCGAATTCATCGCGGGAAAGTGGTCGCTGAAGTCGCTCATTCGCCAAATCGTGCTGAGTCGAACCTATCGCCTCTCAAGCATGGACGACGAAAAAGCAAATCGAATCGATCCCGATAACACCTTGTTGTGGCGGCACAATCGTCGGCGGCTCGATGCCGAATCCTTGCGGGACAGCGTTCTCGCCGTCAGCGGCAAACTCGATCTGCAACCGCCGCTTGGCTCCGCCATCGCCGACCAAGATTTGCTCGTGAACAAGGCCGGCAACCTACATCGTCCGAGCGTGCATCGGAGCGTCTACCTGTGCATGTTGCGCAACTCCGATCCGCCCGAACTCGCAGCCTTCGATTTGCCCGATCCGACGAAGCCGGTCGGAAGCCGAACGCTTACCACGCTTCCCACGCAGTCGCTGTTTCTGATGAACAGCCCGTTCATCGTAGACCAATCGTCGGCCTTTGCGAAGGCGGTGCTTGATGCGGATGCGGCAGACGACGCCGTTTGCGTCCAGGTCGCATTCCGCAAAGTCTTCCAGCGCGATCCGCAAGGAGCCGAGACGGCGCGTGCGACCGCGTACCTTCGAGCCATGGGTACGCATTTGAAGCAGACGGAACCGGATCATCAAAAAAGGCAGCTACGGGTGTGGACCAGCTTCGCTCAGGCACTTTTTATCGCCAGTGAGTTTCGTTACCTCGACTGAAAACGGAGTTCTTGATGTTGGCAATTTCTCGTCGAGACCTTTTGCAATCCGCGTCGTGCGGCTTCGGCTACCTTGCCATGGCGGGGCTGACCGCAAAGCCCGCGGTTGCTTCCGCACCGTCGTTGGCGCCGAGAACTCCCGCGCTGCCCGCCAGGGCGAAACGCGTCATCTTCCTCTGCATGGGGGGCGGACCTTCTCAGGCGGATACCTTCGATTACAAGCCGCAGACCGGCAACCGGCCGCATCCGGGTTCCCTCTTCAAATTCAACCGATCCGGCCAATGCGGCATGTGGATCTCGGAACTCTTCCCCGAGCTCAGCAAACACGCCGACAAACTTTGCATGCTCAACGGCATGTACGCGGACTCGACGAATCATTCGCAGTCCTTCCTACAATTGCACACCGGCGAACGCCTTCGGCCCAGGCCAAGCCTTGGATCCTGGGTGGTCTATGGCCTGGGAACGGAAAACCAGAGCCTCCCTGGCTTCATCAGCATCCATCCGACGAAGCCGTCGATCTATTCGAGTTCGTTCCTGCCCCCCGTTTACCAGGGGACTCCGATCGGCGTGAACGGCGAGAACATGTCGACCGCGACGATTCCGAATATTGCCAATGCTCACCTGGACCCGCAAGCGGCGCGCCGTCAACTCGACCTGATCCAGAGCATGAACCGCGAACACCAGGCAGTTCGTCGAGGTGACGCCAATCTCGAAGCCGTCATTGAATCGCTCGAGCTTGGCTTTCGGATGCAGTCCACAGCTCCTGGGTTGCTCGACACCACGAATGAATCCGCCGCCACTCTCGCTCGTTACGGCGTGGGACCGACGCGTTCGTCCGGCACCTGCTCGGCGGACGATTTTGGCCGACAGTGCTTGCTCGCCCGCCGTTTCGTCGAGGCGGGAGTACGTTTCGTTCAACTCTACCACGGCAGTTGGGACCAGCATCAGAATCACCGGGCCGATCTGACAGCGAACTGCCAGGTGGTGGATCGCCCCATCGCGGCCCTGCTGGGAGATCTCCACGAACGCGGTTTGCTGGAAGACACGTTGGTCGTATGGGGCGGCGAGTTTGGGCGACCGCCGCTCAACCCCGCCACCAACGAGAATGCCTCCGGCCACAACGCACGCGGCTTTACCTTTTGGCTCGCTGGCGGCGGCGTCAAGTCCGGCTACGTCCACGGCAAGACCGATGAAACCGGGAACCGGGCCGTCGAAGGCAAGGTCCACTTCCGCGACCTCCATGCGACTCTCCTCCATCTACTCGGACTCGAGCACGATCAGCTGACGTATGAATACGGCGGCCGTACCTTTCGCCTGACGGGCACGGAAGGCGCCCAGGTTGTCAGGAGCATCATTGCTTAAAAAGGGACACCCGTTCCTGGGCCGATGAAAAGTATCGCGTCCCGTCAAGGCGAGCGGCTTTTCGCACCTTCCGCGGCGTCACGATTGAGGGAGATACACTCCACGCAGTCCAAATTGCGATATTGGGGATTTTTCTACGAGCCGGAAGCGTATGCGACAGACTTGTACAATTCGTCGCTTACGCTTCCGGCTCGGAAGATCAACGCTCGTTCCGGCCGCTCGAAGTATAACGTTGCTGAGGCTTGTCCAGGCTTTGCAAATGGCTCGTGGTATTCGTCATCCGTTCGGACTGGAGAAGGTCATGCAGCGATTCGTACTGGCCTGTCTGATATTCGGCGGATTGGGCCTTCCGACAGGGGGCGTTTTCGCGGAAGAGCGGCAGGAGACAAAGCCGGCCAACCTCCACGAATGGCCCCAGTACCGCGGCAACGCCGGCTTCACGGGAGTTTCGCCCGATACTTCCGTCAAACCGCCGCTCAAACTCGCCTGGTCCTACCGGCTCGATGGCGACGCGTCCTCCGATGCCGGCGCCGGAGTCACGGTTGCGGCCGGCAAGGTTTTCGTCAATGTCGCGAACACCAAGTCGATCCTCGCGCTGAATGCCCACACGGGCCGCTTCGAGTGGGAATACCGGGACAGCTATGTCGGCTATCGGACCGTCGCCGCGTACAGCGACGGACGGCTGATCCTGTGGCAACGGCAGTCGAAAAAACACTCGGTGCTGGCTCTCGATGCGGCCACGGGCAAGATGCTTTGGGAACAGCCGCTCAAGGCCGACGATGGTTTCGTCAGGCGCGTCGGACTTCCGATCGCCGATGGGAAAATCTTCTGCAGCGAAGGCGGGGGCGATCCGGCGGTGATGGCGCTGGATGAAAAAACGGGCGAGCGACTGTGGCGTGCGCCGCTGGGCAAGGAAGATGGCTCCGTTGTGGTCTGCCCGACGTTCGCGGGAGGAACGGTGTTCGTAAGCACCATTGAGTCGCTGGCGTTTCGTCCCACCGAAGGGCCTACCATCGCCCTTGATGCTGGCACCGGCAAAGAACTGTGGCGCCGCAAGAACATCTTCACCAACCGATCCCTGATTAGCGACGGCAAGGTCGTCGTCTGCACGATGTTCGCCAAGGACAATACCAAATCGTACTTACTCGACGCCAGGACCGGCAAGACGTTCTGGATCGGTCCTGCCAAGTTTCACTACAATCCCGCGAGCCTCACCGACGATCTGGTAGTGATCCGACCCTACGGCGCCGAATGCGTGGGCCTTGATCGCGAGACCGGCAAGGAACGCTGGAAGTTTCAGAAGCCGGGCGTGACTTCGGGCTGCTGTGCGCCGGCGATCTCAGGTCAATATGCGTACTTCGGAACCGGCGTCGTCTCCCCGGGAGACCTCGAATCGCTGGCGTCGTTTCAGCATGTCACGCCGCCGCGCGAACGCGGTCTGAGCGGCGCCATGCACGCCATCGATTTGAAAACGGGCAAATCGGTCTGGCAGTTCGGCACCGCCAACTGCATCTGCGGCGATCCGGCCCTGGCCTATGGCAAGCTCTATTTCAGCAGTCGCGATGGCCGAGTGTACTGCTTCGCGCCCGCCCAAGCCGGCGAGCCGACCGTTCCGGACGCCAAAGACCAGACGCCGCCTGCCACGGTTGCCGAGGTCGAAACACTGCTGGCCCCCAAGTACATCGATCGACCGCGGCTCGGCAAGGACTGGCCCATGCAGGGCGGCAGTCCCGAGCGCGCCGGCCTGACCGGAGTCTCCTTGAAATTGCCGCTGGAACTGGCGTGGAAACTCCACACCAGCGACCGCATGATCGGTTCCGCGGCGATTCGCGACGGCCGGGCGTTCGTGGGGTCCGACTCCGGCAAGATAATCGCCGCCGATCTCCAAACGGGCAGCAAGCTATGGGAGTTCGCGACCGGCGCCAAAGTGCACTGCTCGCCCGCCGTGGCTGGAGGTTTGGTCTACTGCGGCTCCGACAGCGGCAAATTTTACGCCCTCGAAGCGGACACCGGCAAGAAGCGGTGGACCTTCACGGCCGGCGGTCCAGTGCAGGCGTCTCCGGTCGTGTTCGGCGGCATGGTCCTGTTCGGGGCCAACGATCATCACGTTTATGCCCTGGATCGCTTCACCGGCAAAAAGCTCTGGAGCTTCAAGGTCAACGATTACATCCTGCAGGCCCCGCCGGTCGTTCACGGCGATCAGGTCTTCGTCGGCCAGTGGACCGACTGGGTCTGGGCCCTCGATCTCAAGACTGGCAAGATGCGCTGGAAGACCTTTATACCCGTCACGATCGAGGCGCTCGCCTATCATCGCGACAAATTGTATGTCCGCAATCCCAACTGGATGGTCGAAGTGGACCCCAACACCGGCCAACGTCTCCGCATCGGCATGGCGTCGTGGGGTTGGGGCGGCCCGGCGTTCGTGAACAATCTCATGATTCAGTCGGGCATTCAGAGTCAGTATGGCACCTCCGGAGGAACCGTCACCGATCTGGATGAGCCTGGCAGTGCTCCCAACCAGAAGATCCCCAGGCTGGAGGAAGTTCGCTTGCTCAAGCGCACCTCGCTCAAGGGCAGTCCCGATCTGGGCGGCATGGGGACGCCGCTGTCACTGGGCGACAAATTGTGCTTCGCAACCGTCGCCGGCAAGCTCATCGTGACCGACCTGGATGGCACACGGCGCTGGACGCATCAACTGGGCGGAACCTGTCACGCTTCACCGGTGGCCGCCGACGGCGTGCTGCTCGTCGGCTGCGACGACGGCTGCCTGTACGCTTTCCGCGAGAAATGAAAATTGTCCAACCGTCTCCGCGGACACGGCGACGAAACGGAACTTTTTCGTCGACGCGTGGTTGAATGTTCAGCGAGAATCCGTGTGCGGCTACGTTGCAATGAAGGGAGCATGCTCCGTGCGAATTCATCGAACGATCCCGTGTGCGCTGACCCTGCTGGCGATGGCGCTCGCCTCGGAACGGACGGCGTTCGCGCAAGGAGCAGGTCGAGACGTCGCAGGCGTTGCGAAAGCCATCGACCGAGAAATCCAGGTGAAACTGGACGGGAAAAGCATCCAGCCGTCGCCGCGCGCCGACGACGCGGAGTTCTTGCGCCGCGTCAGCCTCGACATCACCGGGCGAATCCCAACGTCGGAGCGCGCGGCCGGCTATTTGGCGAGCACCGATCCCCAGCGCCGCGGCAAACTGATCGATGAGCTGCTGGCCGACACTCGTTACGGTGAAACCTTCGCGGGCAACTGGATCGACCTCATTCACGCGACCGGTTCGCCGCCGCGTTCGATGACCGCGGGCTTTCGCAAATGGCTCGGCGACGAGTTCAACCAGGGCAGCGGCTGGGACAAGATCGTGCACGAGATGCTCACGGCCGAAGGGACCAAGCCCGCAGGATACTTCGTGCGTGCCAACAAGGAGCCCGGTCAGCTCGCCGGCACGACAACCCGCTTCTTCCTCGGCGTGCGCGTCGAATGCGCCGAATGCCACAACCATCCCTTCAACGATTGGAAGCAAACCGACTACTGGGGCATGGCCGCGTTCTTCACGCGCGTCAAGCAGGTGAACGAGAAAGGCGGCAATGTCCTGACCGAAAACCCGCTGCCCGGGAAAAAGCCGAAGTCGCCCGGTTCGGGAGCGACCATCACCATTCCCAACTCCGGCGTGCGGACCGGCGGCGGCAAACTCGTGAAGGCGACGTTCCTCAAAGGGCCGGAGCCGAAGCTGTCCGATGAAGGCCCGTTGCGCCCCGCGCTGGCCGAGTGGGTCACTGCCAAGGAGAATCCTTATTTCGCGCGTGCCGCCGTCCATCGCCTGTGGGCCCATTTTTTCGGTATCGGCTTCGTTCGTCCGATCGACGATTTCCACGCCGATTCGGAACCCTCGCATCCGGAGTTGCTCCAACTTCTGGCGCGCGAGTTCGTCGCCTCGGGTCACGACCACAAGCATCTGATTCGCTGCATTTGCACTAGCGAGGCGTATCAGCGCAGCAGCAAGCCGATCGCGCAGAACCAGGACGATGACGCCCTTTTGGGGCGTATGGCGGTCAAGGTGATGACCGCGGACGTCCTCTTTGACTCGCTCGTCACCGCGATGGGCAATCCGAAGTTACCGGGCGGACTCGGCGCGCCGCTGCCCTATGAGATCTACTCGGGAGGCGCGGCCAAGGGAGCCAGGCCGTCAGCACGCGAGGAGTTCCTCAAGTTCTTCGACACGCGCGACGTTGATTCCGGCGTCACCACCGAATACACCCACGGCATCCCGCAGGTGCTCGCGCTGATGAACGCCAAGCAGTTCAACGCCACGCCGCCCGTTGTCGAGAAGCTCGTCAATGCCAAGGCCTCCAAGGAGAAAGCCATCGAGATGCTTTTCCTCGCAACGCTCACCCGTTATCCGACGGCAAACGAGATGAAGCTGATGACCGGGTACATCGATCGACGCGACGATTTGGCGGCTGGCTATACCGGCGTCTTGTGGATCTTGTTCAACACGAATGAGTTCGTGCTGAATCATTGAGTTGGTGAAAGGAAAGACGATGTTCGACACGAACACGGGCTTCACTCGGCGCGATTGGCTCAAGCTCGCCGCTGCCGGGGTCCTGGGGCCCTCCATGTCCGGCTGGATGCCTGCTCTCGCTCAGCAGGCGCAAGGACAACGGCCGCGCAAATCGTGCATTCTCCTGTGGATGGACGGCGGGCCGAGCCAGCACGAGACCTTCGATCTCAAACCCGATGCGCCCGCGGAGATTCGCGGCGCGTTTCGGCCGATCGCAACGTCTGTCGCCGGCATCCAGGTCAGCGATCGTCTGCCGCGCGTCGCCCAGATCATGCATCACGCGGCGGTCCTACGCGGCATGTCCACGCCCGACAGCAACCACTTGACGGCGCGCGTCCACATGCACACCGGTTTTCGCCAGGGGGGCGGCGTGGATTACCCGACCATGGGCTCCCTCGTCGCCAACGAAATCGGCGACCGTCAATCGGTCATGCCCAACTTCGTCGTCACCGGCGTTCCGACCTACGACTCGGTCCGCTTTCCGCTCATCACCACGCCAGGCTATCTCGGTCCCGCGCATGCGCCGCTCGTCGTCAATGATCTGCGCCGCGGCGTCGAGAACCTCCGGGGCCACGCAGCCCACGGCGATTTTCAAGATCGCCTCACGATCCTGCAAGAGATGCAGCGTTCCTTCGCTCAGGCCAGCCCATCGAACGCCGCTCAAGCGCAACGCACGACCGTCGAGCGCGCGCTGCAACTCATGCGCTCCCGCGCCGTGTCGGCATTCGACCTGAACGACGAACCCACCTTTTCGAGCTCCGCTTATGGCGACAGCTACTTCGGTCAGGGCTGCTTGCTGGCGCGGCGGCTCGTCGATGTCGGCGTGCCCTTCGTCGAAGTTTACCTCCCCGATTGGGACACGCATTTCGACACCCGCGTGCAGAAGAACTGGAACGTGATCCTGCCGCAACTCGATAGGGGATTGTCCGCGTTGATCAATGATCTCGACATGCGCGGCATGCTCGACACGACGCTGGTCATCTGGATGGGCGAGTTCGGCCGGACCCCGCGCGTCAACAATCGCGCCGGCCGCGACCACTATGGGCGGGCGTGGAGCACCGTTCTGTTCGGCGGCGGCATCCGTGCGGGCCAGGTCATCGGCCGCACCGACGCTCAAGGCGCCAACGTCGAAGCGGGCCGAGTCGGCGTCGGCGATTTCTTCGCCACGATCTGCCAGATCCTCGGCATCGATCACACCAAGGAAGTCACCGTCCGCGAACGCCCCCTGCAACTCGTGGACCGCGATGCGAAGGTTGTCAGTGAACTATTCTGACCGCTACGGCTCGATCACCTTGATACTCGAAATCTTGAAACCGATTTAGCGTTTTCTTGGCTTACCAGAGGAGATTGTCGATGCACTACGCGAGCTTGCTGCTTTTCTTGACGACGACGATGGCCACGGCGCAAACCGCCGCCGAGAAGGACGACGGATTCGTGCCGCTCTTCGACGGCAAGTCGTTTGCCGGCTGGAAGACGAATGCGAACACCGCCAAGAGCTGGAAGATCAAAGACGGCATGATGGTGCTGTTGGGCGGTTCCAGCAGCATCTACACCGAAAAGAAATACGACGACTTTATCGTACGCCTCGAATGGCGCCCCGAGAAAAAAGGCTACAACAGCGGTCTCTTCCTGCGCGGAAACAACCAGATCAATCTCTCCCAGAAAGCGGTCGGACAATTGATCGGCAACAAAGGTACGAAGTCGGTCCTCGAACTGCACAAAGAACCGGGCGAATGGAACGAATGGGAGGTCGCCTGCATCGGTCCAAAGGTAACTCTCAAAGTCAATGGCAAGCTGGCGTGGAGCATCGATGACTTCAAAGCGACAGACGGCCCGCTCGGCCTTCAGGCGGAGGGACAGCATATTGATTTCAAGAACCTGCGCATCAAGGCGTTGAAGCCCTAAAATCGAAACCCGGATAGGAAGTTGCCCCGTTGCGTCAGGTACACACCGAGATTCGCTGAGAAAAGACGCCGGGGTATAGATGGCGCCCGGCTCCGCGACAACGCTCAGGCGTCCGATACAACGTCGCTTCCGGGTCAAGCTCGGAGGGCGAAAGAGCGCAGGACTTTGAGGTAGTTCGCGCGTTCGAAGCGGTCTGGATGGGCAACTCGCTTCAGACTCATACTCCCTTGCATTTGGCGGATCGATTCGTATTCGTGCTCGGCGAGCCAGTTTGTTATCTCTTGGAGAATGCTCGCGAGATGCTCAATGCCGTACTTGAGAAGGGCGGAGGTCGTCATCGCGACGCGTCCGCCCGCCATCATCACCTTCAACACGTCGAGTCCGGAATGAACGCCGCCTGTTACGGCAATGTCGGCCTTGACATGGCCGAACAAGATTGCCGTCCAGTGGAGTCGCAGGAGCAACTCCTGAGCGGTACTTAAGTGCAAACTCGGCACAACTTCGAGCTTTTCCAGGGAGAAGTCGGGCTGGTAGAAGCGATTAAACAAGACGAGCCCGTCGGCGCCCGCTGCGGCCAGTCGAATCGCGAACGCGACGGGAGCGGTGAAGTACGGCGACAGCTTCACCGCCAGGGGAAGGGACGTTTCCGCGCGGACGGCGCGAACGAGATCGATGTACTCGTTTTCGATCGATGACGCGTTTCGATACGGTTCCGTCGGCAGAAAGTAAATGTTGAGTTCCAAGGCGTCGGCCCCGGCTTGTTCGATCTCGCGGGCAAAGCGGACCCAACCGCCGGGCGTCTTGCCGTTAAGACTGGCGATGACGGGGATCTTGAGCTGTCTCTTGCAGTCGCGGAGATGTTCGAGATACCCGTCGACGCCGAGGTTGTAGTCGACCATGTTGGGCAGATAGGAGTTCGCTTCGGGAAACGATTCGGACCCGTAATCGAGGAAGCGATTGAGATCGGCGCTGTCGAGTTCGAGTTGCTCTTCGAAGAGCGAGGGCAAGACGACCGCAGCCGCTCCTTTCTCTTGCATGAGAGCGAGATCGTCGAGGTTCGCGCACATCGGCGAGGAGGAGCAGACGAGCGGGTTTCTCAAGTCGAGTCCGAGATACGTGGTGGTGAGATCGATCATGGCGAACCTCTCGGGGTGCTGGCCGGAGCGGGGGAGTTTGGTACGGTCGGTTTCGCGGCGCGAGCCAACTGCTCGTAAAGTCGCCAGCGGTCGCGGACGTCCTGCTGCGCGAGTTCGAGGAGCGCCTTGGCCTCCTCAGGATGGGCCTGGACGAGCATGGTGTACCGCGTTTCGTTGTAGAGATAGTCCTTGAGCGGAATGCTGGGCGCCTTGGAGTCGAGACAGAGCGGATTCTTGCCTGCCTTGACCAGAGCGGGGTTGTAGCGAAGCAACGGCCAGCTGCCGGAGAGGACGGCACCCTTCTGCTGCTCCATTCCGTGTGCGAGGTCGAAACCATGCGCGATGCAGTGGCTGTAGGCGAGGATTAGCGACGGTCCGGGATGCTCCTCGGCTTCGCGGAACGCTTGCATCGTCTGCGAATCGCTGGCGCCCATGGCCACACGGGCGACGTAGACGTGGCCATACATCATCGCGGAGAGTGCGAGGTCCTTCTTGGCGAGTTTCTTGCCGCCGGCCGCGAATTTGGCGACTGCCGCCCGCGGCGTCGACTTCGACATCTGCCCGCCGGTGTTCGAATAAACTTCGGTGTCGAGCACGAGGATGTTGACCTTTTCGCCGGACGCGAGGACGTGGTCGAGCCCGCCGAAGCCGATGTCGTAGGCCCAGCCGTCGCCGCCGACGATCCAGACGCTCTTACGCGCCAGGGTGTCTGCCACGGCGAGCAGATTGTGCGACTCGAGATCGGTTCGTCCCGTCAACCGGCGCTTCAATTCGGCGATCCGCTCGCGCTGGAGTTGAATGCCCGGTTCGTCATGTTGATCGGCGTCGAGCAGCCCCCTGGACAATTCCTCGCCGATGCTTTCAGTCAGCCGAACGACGAGTTCGCGAGCGAACTCGGCCTGTTTGTCGAGAGCGAGTCGCATGCCCAGACCGAACTCGGCGTTGTCTTCGAACAGAGAGTTCGACCAGGCCGGCCCGCGTCCCTGAGCGTTCTTTGTATAGGGCGTCGTCGGCAGGTTTCCGCCGTAGATCGACGAGCATCCCGTCGCATTGGCGATCAGCAACCGGTCGCCATAGAGCTGCGTAAGAAGCTTCAGGTATGGCGTCTCGCCGCAGCCAGCGCAGGCGCCGGAGAATTCGAAGAGGGGCTCGAAGAGTTGCACGTCTTTGACGCTGTCGTGACGAAGGCGATCGCGATCGGGGTTGGGGAGGTTGAGAAAGAAATCCCAGTTCCGCGCCTGTGCTTCGCGAAGAGGCGGTTGCGGCGCCATGTTGATGGCTTTGAGCCGGGTCTCGCTCTTGTTCTTCACCGGGCAGACTTCCACGCACAGTCGGCAGCCGGTGCAATCCTCCGGCGCCACCTGTAAGGTGAAGCGTTCCTCCTTGCGATCGGGCCAGCGTGCGGCGGCGGACAGAAAGCCCCGGGGTGCTTCCGCCAGCGCTGCCGGCGGAACGATCTTGCCGCGAATGACGGAATGCGGACAGACGAGAACGCACTTCCCGCACTGGATGCAGATCGACTCGTCCCAAACGGGGATCTCTTCGGCGATATTGCGTTTCTCCCACTGGGTGGTCCCCGTGGGCCAGGTGCCGTCGACTGGCAAGGCGCTGACGGGGAGCGAATCTCCTTCGCCGACGAGCATGAGTGAGGTGACTCGTCGCACGAACTCGGGCGCCTCGGCCGCGACGGCGGGCCGACGGTCGAAGGTCGCATCGATTCGATTCGGAACCGTGACTTCGTGCATCTGGGCGAGCGACGCATCGACTGCCGCCCAGTTCTTCTCAACGACCGTGCGACCACGTTTGCCGTACGTTTTCTCGATGGCCAGCTTGATGGCGTCGATCGCTTCTTCGCGGGGGAGCACGCCGCTCAGCGCGAAGAAGCATGTTTGCATGACGGTGTTGATCCGCCCCCCCATGCCCGAATCGCGCGCGACCCTGACGGCGTCGACCACGAAGAATTTCAGGTGCTTCTGGGCGATGTCTTTTTGAACCGAGCGCGGCAAATGCGCCCAGACCTCGTCCGGGCCGAACGGACTGTTGAGCAGAAAGGTCGCTCCCGGCTCAGCGACTTTCAGCATGTCGATTCGTTCGAGGAAGCCGAACTGATGGCATGCGACGAAGTTGGCTCGCTGAATGAGATAGCTGGAGCGGATCGGACGCGGGCCGAAGCGAAGGTGCGACGTCGTCGTCGAGCCCGATTTCTTCGAATCATAGACGAAGTACCCTTGAGCGAAATTGTCGGTCTCTTCGCCGATGATCTTGATCGAGTTCTTGTTCGCCCCCACGGTGCCGTCGGCGCCGAGACCGAAGAAGACGGCGCGGACCGTCGCAGGATCTTCGGTCGAAAACTCGGGGTCGAAATCGAGGCTGAGGTGCGTGACGTCATCCTGAATGCCGACCGTGAAATGCCGTTTGGGTTGCGTCTTGAAGCCCTCTTCCAGGACCGCCTTGGCCATCGCCGGGGTATATTCCTTCGACGACAGGCCGTATCGACCGCCAATCACGCGCGGTTTGAGGGAGTTAGACTCGTTGAGCGCCGCCAGAACGTCCAGGTAGAGCGGTTCGGCGAGGCTCCCTGGTTCCTTGGTGCGATCGAGAACGACGAGCGTCTTCACGGTATTCGGAAGTGCGGCCAAGAATGCATCGGCGGCGAAGGGGCGATAGAGTCGAACCTTGAGGACGCCGACCTTTCGTCCCGCCGCGACCAGGGCGTCCACCGCCTCGTGCGTCACCTCGGCGCCCGAGCCCATCATCACGACGACGACTTCCGCATCCGGAGCACCGGCATAGTCGTACAGGCGGTACTGACGACCGGTGAGCTGCGCCCACGCGTCCATGGCATTCTGAACCAGGGTCGGCGTGGCCAGGTAAAACGGGTTAACGCTCTCGCGCGCCTGGAAGTAGACGTCGGGATTTTGGGCGGTGCCGCGCATGACCGGATGATCGGGCGTCAGCGCCCTTCGTCGATGCAAGGTAATTAGCTCGTCGGAGATCATCGCCCGAATCTGGTCCATCGTCGGCGGCAGAATGCGTTGCACTTCGTGCGAGGTGCGAAAGCCGTCGAAGAAATGCAGGAAAGGGATGCGAGATTCGAGCGTGACGGCGTGGCTGAGGACGGCGAAGTCGGCGGCTTCTTGCACGGAACCGGCGCAGAGCAAGGCGAACCCCGTCATGCGCGCGGCCATCACGTCTTGATGATCGCAAAAGATCGATAATCCTTGAGCCGCCAGCGATCGAGCCGCGACATGGATGACGCAGGGCGTGAGCTCGCCGGCGATCTTGTACATATTGGGGAGCATCAGCATCAGACCTTGCGAAGCGGTGAAAGTCGTCGCCAGCGCTCCCGCTTGCAAGGCGCCGTGCAGAGCGCCGGCGGCTCCTCCTTCGCTCTGCATCTCCACGACGCGCGGCACCGATTGCCAGAGGTTCGGCTTCTCTTCGGAAGCCCATTGATCCGACCATTCTCCCATCGCAGACGACGGCGTGATCGGATAGATGGCGATGACTTCGCTGAGCTGATATGCGACTGCGGCAACCGCTTCGTTGGCGTCGAGTGTCTTGTAGTCGGCCATGGTCTTCTCTCCTTCGACAACCAGCCATTGCATTCCTCGTGCCGTTCCGATTTTTGCGTGGTTCAACGAGCCCATGCAAAATTCACGAGGAATTCATGCGCCATTTCGGGCACACTTGTGTTACCCTCATGCGTCAGATCCGCACATCTGAACGTTCAACCGCCGCGCATATCCGGTTGAAGACCCATCGTTCCCGCGAATTTGTTCGGCCAGCGTCCCATGGCGCGGGCTTTGCTTAGCATCAGTACCGCACGGAAATTCAAAACCCTCGAGCGAGGCGTCCGATGACGATAGTCGCCAAAAAAGGAACCGCCGACACACGCATGAAGATGCTCGACTCGGCGATCAAGAAAAGCCTGTATCGACAGGATGCACTGATCGAAGTACTGCACAAAGCGCAGGATTTATTCGGGTATCTCGATACGCCGGTGCTAAAACACGTCGCGCGGAGCCTGAAGCTGCCGCCGAGCCAGGTCTACGGAGTAGCGACGTTTTACCATCTCTTCTCGCTGAAGCCGCAAGGGGAGCATGTCTGCGTCGTCTGTATGGGGACGGCATGTTACGTGAAGGGGAGCGATCGACTCCTCGCCCAGGCGGAGACGAACGCAGGGTGCAAAGCGGGGCAAACGAGACGCGATGGCAAGATTTCCGTGCTCACGGCCCGGTGCATCGGGGCGTGCGGCATCGCTCCCGCGGTCGTATTTGATCAGGCGACCGCGGGTAAGCAAACTGCCGAGGACGTCGCCGTTCGATTGAAAGGATGGCTTGCCCATGGACCGAACTGAACTGCAGACGATCGGGCAACGGGAGCAAGCCAGCCGCAAGTCGTGCCGAATCTTGTGTTGCACAGGTTCGGGTTGCCAGGCCGCACACTCTCTGGATGTTAAAAGCAAGCTCGAAGCAGCAGTTCAGAAACGGGGACTGGGCGATCGGATCGAAGTCGTCGGCGTGGGCTGCCTGGCGTTCTGCGGGCAAGGGCCGCTCGTCGAGATCAGTCCGGACGGCGCCATCTTCGAACGCGTTTCGCCAGAACTAGCAGAGACGATCATCGGCGAACTGGCAGACGAGGCGCCGGCTTCGGGGCTTGGCCGCATCGACCGAAATCATCCGTTCTACACCGGACAACTCCGCATCGTTCGCGAGTTCAGCGGGCGCATCGATCCCGAACGGATCGAAGACGCCATCGCCCTCGGCGCCTATCAGGCCCTCGAGCATGCGGTCAACGAAATGTCCCCTGCGGAGGTGGTCGGGGAAATCACCCGTAGCGGACTGCGCGGACGAGGAGGCGCGGGCTATCCGACCGGGCTCAAATGGGGCACCGTCGCCAAGATGCCGTCGTCCCCCAAGTACGTCGTCTGCAATGGCGATGAGGGAGACCCCGGCGCCTTCATGGATCGCAGCGTGATGGAAGACGACCCCCACCGCGTTCTCGAAGGTATGGCGATCGCCGGCTACGCGGTCGGCGCGAGTCAAGGAATCATCTACGTCCGCGCCGAGTATCCGCTCGCCGTCGCTCGCCTGCGAAAAGCGATCCAGCAAGCGACCCGTCTCGGCATTCTCGGCGCCGGTATGTTCGGCGCCCAATTCGACTTCAAGATCGAGATCCGCATCGGCGCCGGCGCGTTCGTGTGCGGCGAAGAAACGGCATTGATCGCTTCCGTCGAAGGCAAGCGCGGCATCCCGCGCGTTCGGCCCCCGTATCCGGCCGAGTCGGGACTGTGGGGGCAGCCGACGCTCATCAATAACGTCGAAACCTACGCGAACGTGCCGACGATCCTTCGTCGCGGCTCTGCCTGGTTCGCGTCGATCGGCGTCGAACGCAGTAAAGGGACCAAGGTGTTTTCCCTTACGGGCAAGATTCGCAACTCGGGACTCATCGAAGTCCCCATGGGGACGACGCTCCGTTACATCGTCGAAACCATGGGGGGAGGCGTGCCCGACGGCAAAGTCAAAGCGGTCCAGACCGGCGGTCCTTCCGGCGGATGCATTCCGGCCGACAAACTGGACGTCTCCGTCGACTACGATTCGCTCGTGCAACTCGGCTCCATCATGGGGTCGGGCGGCATGATCGTCATGGATCAAGACACCAACATGGTCGAGGTCGCACGCTTCTTCATGGAGTTCTGCATGGATGAATCGTGCGGCAAATGCGTCCCCTGTCGTGCCGGCACCGTTCAGATGCACGGCCTCCTCGATCGCCTGGCACGAAAGCAAGCTACCAGTTTAGACCTTGATCGGCTCGTGCAATTGTGCCACATGACTCAAGAAACGAGTCTTTGCGGCCTGGGACAGACAGCGCCCAATCCGGTGCTCAGCACGCTCCGCTACTTTCGACACGAATACGAAGCACTCTTGCAACCGACTTCGCCGCGCCTGGCGCGTTCGCTGCCGGTGGTTGCGTCCTGATAACGCCAGAGGAGATCCGTGGCCATGTCCGTCGTTACTCTTTCAATCAATGAACACCACGTCAGCGCCAGCGTCGGCGAGACGTTACTCACCGTCGCCCGGGACGCCGGCGTCACGATTCCGACGTTGTGCCATCTCGACGGCGTCTCCGACGTCGCCGCCTGTCGACTCTGTCTCGTGGAAATCGAGGGAACTTCCAAGCTTCAGGCGGCGTGCGTCACCAAGGCTGTGGAGGGGATGCGCGTCCGCACCCATACCCCCAAGCTGCTCGAGTATCGGAAGATGATTCTCGAACTCCTGCTCGCCGAGGGAAATCACGTCTGCTCGGTGTGCGTCGCGAACGGGCATTGCGAATTGCAGGACCGCTCGGCCGAGGCGGGGGTTGATCACGTCCGCTTCGACTACCAGTCGCCGCAGCGCGAGGTCGACGTCTCGCACGAACGTTTCGGCGTCGATCACAATCGTTGCATCTTGTGCACGCGCTGCATTCGCGTCTGCGACGAAATCGAAGGGGCGCATACCTGGGATATGTCCGGTCGCGGCCACAACAGCAAAGTCATCACCGACATGAACCAGCCCTGGGGCGACGCGGAAAGCTGCACGTCATGCGGGAAGTGCGTTCAGGCGTGTCCCACCGGCGCCCTTTTTCGGCACGGCGCTACCGTCGCCGAGATGGAAAAAGACAAGGCCAAGCTCAGCTTCCTGGTTCAAGCGCGGGAGAAGAAACAATGGCTCGTCTGAGATTCGCCACCGTTTGGCTCGGCGGTTGTTCCGGCTGCCACATGTCGTTCCTCGATCTCGACGAATGGCTGTTCGAGCTTGCGAAGAAAGTCGACGTCGTCTTCTCGCCCGTCGCCGACGTCAAGGAGTTCCCGGAGAACGTCGATCTGACTCTCGTCGAGGGCGCCGTCGCCAACGCCGAGAACGAGGAAATGTTGCTCCGCGTCCGAAAACACACGCGCTTTCTCGTCGCTCTGGGGGACTGCGCCGTCACCGGCAACGTCACTGCGCTACGGAATCCGCTCGGCGTGGCCCTCGAAGTCCTTCGGCCGGTCTATCTCGAAATGAACGACCTCAACGCGCGCATTCCCGACGATCGCGAGATCGTTCCGGTGCTGCTCGATCGCGTCGTACCGATTCACGCCGTCGTGCCCGTCGACTATTTCTTGCCCGGATGTCCTCCGTCCGCCAAGGTGATTCGCACGGCGCTCGAAGCGCTGCTGGAAGGCCGCACGCCGGAGTTCGAATGGACCGAGCGAAAGTTCGGATAGGAGTCCACTTCATGACGAAACGCATCATTATCGATCCGGTGAGCCGAATCGAAGGGCACGCGAAGATCAGCATTTTTCTCGACGAGAAGGATGAAGTTCTCGAAGCGCGATTTCACGTGACCGAATTTCGCGGATTCGAGCGCTTTTGCGAGGGTCGGCCGTTTCAAGAAATGCCCGGCCTCAGCGCCCGCATCTGCGGCATCTGCCCCGTAAGCCATATCCTGGCTTCGTCGAAGGCGGGCGATATGCTGCTCGCGGTCGAGGTTCCTCCCACGGCGCTCAAGCTGCGCCGCATGATGAACTGGGGCCAAATCCTCCAATCGCACGCTCTCAGCTTCTTCCACTTGAGCGGTCCCGACTTCCTCCTCGGCTGGGATTCGGCCCCCGCGACGCGAAACGTCTTCGGCCTGATCGCCCAGCATCCCGACCTCGCGCGGCAAGGCATTCGCCTGCGTCAGTTCGGCCAGGAAATCATCGAAGGCCTCGGTGGCCGCAAGATCCATCCTGCCTGGAGCGTCCCCGGCGGCGTCCGCGAACCGCTCACCGCCGAACTCCGCGACCGGTTTGTCGCGTGGCTTCCGGAGTCGTTTCGCGCCGTCGATCATGCGCTCGCGTTCTTCAAGGGCTTTCTCGACAAGCATCGCGAAGAAATCGAAACGTTCGGCGATTTCCCCAGCCTGTTCATGAGCTTGATCCAACCCGACGGCACCTGGGAAACGTCCGACGGCTTGCTCCGCATCGGCGATCAGACCGGCAAGATCCTCGTCGACGATCCCGATCCACTCAACTATCAGACCCACATCGGCGAAGCGGTCGAACACGATTCGTACTTGAAATCGCCGTACTATCGGCCCATCGGCTATCCCGACGGCGTCTATCGCGTCGGTCCGCTGGCGCGACTCAATCTTTGCGAGCGAATGGGCGTGCCGCGCGCGGATGTGGAGCTCGTCGAGTTTCGCCAGCGCGCGGGACGTGTCGCTTCCTCGTCGTTCCACTACCACTACGCCCGGCTCATCGAAATGCTCGCATGTCTGGAAAATTTGGAGCGACTGCTCGGCGATCCCGACCTGCTCAGCGGGCGCTGCCGCGCCGACGCGGGACTGAATCGTCTCGAGGGGGTTGGCATTAGCGAGGCGCCGCGCGGCACGCTGTTTCATCACTACAAGGTCGATGAGCAGGGCCGGCTCTTGAAGATCAACCTCATCATCGCCACCGGGCAGAACAACCTGGCCATGAATCGCACCGTGACGCAGATCGCGAAAAAATACCTGCGCGGCACGAAGATTCCCGAGCCGATGCTCAATCGCGTTGAGGCCGGCATCCGTGCGTTCGACCCGTGTCTGAGTTGTTCGACGCATGCGTGGGGTCAGATGCCGTTACACGTTCAGCTCATCAATGCTCATGGCGAGATTGCCGACGAAGTTCGGCGAGGATGAACGATGACCTGGCTCGCGATCGGCATCGGCAACACGCTGCGAAGCGACGACGGACTGGGACCGTGGCTTGCCGAGCGCATCGCCGATTGGCGGTTGCCGGGCGTGACGATTCGCGTCGTCCACCAGTTGACGCCGGAGTTGGCGGTCGAGATTGCACAGCACGATCGCGTGTTGTTCCTGGACTCCAGTCGAACGGACGACGAGCCGCGGTTGGTCGAAGTCGAGCCTGCCCAGACCGCGAATCGCCTCGGTCATGCGATGAGTCCCGGCGACATACTCGCCTGGGCTTCGGCCTTCGGCGCCAGGCGACCGGCCTGGGCAGCGCGAGTGCCCGGAAGCGATTATCGTTTCGGCGAAGGATTGTCGGCAGCGGCAGCAGAAGCGGGCGAGCGAGCGCTCGCTGACATCGCCAGGTTGTTGCGGGAACATACCGGATGCACGAAGTCAGTCTGATGACCCGGACGCTCGACCTGCCCGAGTCAATGGCCCGTCATCAAGGCGCCTGGACGATCCATCGCCTGGTACTTCGCGTGGGCGTCTTTTTCGGCGTGGACGCCGACGCGCTCCGATTCGCGTTTGAGGGCGCCGCAGCCGGCGCCTGGCGGACGCTGCTCTGCGGGAGATTGAAGACGTACGCTCTAAGGAGATATGATGCCCGAAACCATGCACTACCGCTTCGTCCCTACTCAGGAGAGCCCGGCGGCGGGAAGGATCATCTTGCGCGACGGCGGAACGGCCCACCTTCGCCTGGCAAATCCGGACGATCAGGCGCTCCTGGAACGCTTCTTCGCTGAGGTCTCGGACAAGGTTCGCTACCGAAGATTCTTCACGGTCGGCGCGCCGTCTGCGAAGTTGATCGCGGAGCTGTGCGACAATTCCAACCCCGCGCGACAGCTGACGCTCCTCGTGACGCGTACACGGAACGGCCGGCCCAGCGTCGTCGCCTCGGCGTCGTACTATGGCAAGGACGAGAAATCCGCGGAAGTCGCGTTCATCGTGGATGACAGCTTCCAGGGCAAGGGCTTGGGGACGCTCCTCCTGGAACGGCTCGCGCTGCTGGCGGTCGCCCAGGGCTTCACGCATCTGTGGGCAGTCACGCAAACTGACAACGATCAAATGCGAAACGTCTTTCGCGATTCCGGATTCGAGATCGTGGAACATACGCATCGCGGCGAGATCGAGTTAAGCCTGACGCTGCGCCCGACGGCCGACACGATTTCGCGACTCAGCCTTCGCGACCGGCTCGCGACCATCGCGTCGATCCGCCCGTTCTTTCAGCCGCGCGCCGTCGCCGTCGTGGGCGCGTCGCGCAACGCGGACAACATTGGCCACAAGATTCTTCGTGCGCTCCTCGAGAGCCAATTTCCCGGCCCCATCTATCCGATCAATCCGAAGGCCGACGAAATCCTCGGCGTGAAGGCGTACGCATCGCTGCGGGATGTCCCGGGGCCCGTCGATCTAGCCGTCATGGCGGTTCCGCCGCGGGCAATTTTGAGCGCCGTCGACGACGCCGCCGTTGCCGGAGCGCACGCGCTCGTCGTCATCACCGCCGGCTTCTCGGAAGTCCGCGATCCGACCGGGCACGATTTGCAGTCGCAGCTGGTGGAGAAGGTGCGCGGCCACGGCATGCGCATGATCGGCCCAAACTGCCTGGGCGTACTCAACACCGATCCGCAGCGCCGACTCAATGCGTCGTTCTCCCCGATTTTTCCCCCCTCGGGCCGAATCGCCATGTCATCGCAGAGCGGGGCCCTGGGTTTGGCGGTACTTGCCGCGGCGCAGCGTCTGCAGCTCGGCCTGTCGACGTTCGTGAGCGTCGGCAACAAGGCGGACGTCTCCGGCAATGATCTCCTGCAGTACTGGGAAGAAGACCCGCAGACGGACGTGATCTTGCTCTATCTCGAATCGTTCGGCAATCCGAGGCGCTTCGCGCATATCGCCGGGCGAGTCAGCAGGAAGAAACCGATCCTGGCGATCAAAGCAGGTCGTGGAAGCGCCGGCGCACGCGCGGCAAGTTCGCATACCGCGGCGCTGGCGAGCAAGGAAGTCGCGGTCGATGCGCTCTTCCGACAGACCGGCGTCATGCGCGTCGATACGCTGGAAGAGATGTTCGACCTGGCAAGCGCGCTGGCGAACCAGCCTCTCCCGCAGGGCAAGCGCGTGGCCATCCTCACGAACGCGGGGGGGCCCGGCATCCTGTGCGCCGACATGTGCGAGGCGACCGGCCTCATTCTTCCCGTTCTGTCCGCGGCAACCCAGGCCGAACTTCAAGCCTTTCTGCCCCCCACGGCAAGCGTCGGTAATCCGGTCGATATGGTCGCGTCGGCGCCCCCCGCTCAGTACCGGCAAGCCCTTGAAGTCCTGCTGGCGTCGAGCGACGTCGACGCCGTCATTGTCATCTACATTCCTGTCGGCTTCGGCGAAAATCAGACGTACCTCGACGCCATTCGCGACGGCTATCTCGCCGGATGCGTCAAGGGGATCAAGAAGACGGTCCTCGGCTGCTGGATGTCCACCGCTCAAACCGGCGCCCTCGTGGCCGGCGACGAACGCCTGCCCTCCTACTCCTTCCCCGAAGCCCCCGCGCGCGTTCTGGGTCGCATGGCCGCGTACGCCGCCTGGCGGACTCGCCCCGACGCCTTCCTTCCCGATCTCGACAAGCTCCGCATCGACGATGCCCGGCATCTGTGCGACCGAATACTCAAGTCTCACGGCCCCGGTTGGCTCACGCTTCCGGAATGCTTCGAGCTTCTCGGCGCCTTCGGCTTACCCGTTGCCGGACATGGCCTGGCTCACAATGCCGAGGAAGCGGTCGCATGGGCCGAGAAACTTGGCTACCCCGTGGTCCTCAAGCTGTCGCCGCGTCAACTCGTTCACAAGACCGAGTTGGGCGGCGTTCGGCTCAATCTCGCCGACGCAGCGTCGCTCCGAGCCGCCTACCAGTCGATGGCCGAGGCCTGGGCCCGACACGCTCCGGGGCAACCGCTTGAGGGCATCCTCGTTCAGACGATGATCAAGGGGGGAACCGAGGTGATGTCCGGCATGACGCGTGACCCGCTGTTCGGTCCTCTGCTCGCCTTCGGTTTGGGAGGCGTGATGGTCGAGGCTCTCGGCGACGTCTGTTTCCGCGTGGCGCCGCTCACCGTCGCCGATGCCCGCGAAATGCTCCGCACGCCCAAGAGTTCGTCGCTACTACGAGGCTTCCGCGGCAATCCGCCATGCGATCTCGCAGCTCTCGAAGATGCAATTCTTCGTTTGGCGCGCCTCGCGGACGAGTTGCCGCAAGTGCAGGAACTCGACCTCAACCCCATCCTGGCCTTTCCGGAAGGCCAAGGGTGCCTGTTGATCGACGCTCGCATTCGCCTCGAGTCCGTTCACACGTAGGGTTGCAGTCATACATACTGTTTACTAACACTAACTACTCACCCCTCGGAAGAGCTCTATTTCAGAAGGCCAAAAGCGATGATCACTCAGGCGGAACTCAAGGGTTGGCGTGAAGAATTGCTCGCACTGCGCCGGCGACTCGACGGCCAAATCGCACATCTGCGTGCGGAAGTGATGCATACCGACTTCGAGGAAGATGACGGCGGCGAAACCAACCGATCCGTTCATCACGATGATCTGAGCAAGGAGAGGGCAACGGAAGAAGTGCTCGTCCGAATCGTGGAGAACGAGTCCATCCTTCGACGAGAAGTGGAAGCCGCGCTCGAACGGATGCGCGAAGGTCATTTCGGAATCTGCGAGTCGTGCGAGAAGCCAATCCCTAAGAAGCGACTGGATCTACTGCCATTCGCCCGCCACTGCGTCCGTTGCGCAGACGCCTCGCAAACGAACGACGAGCCCAAACATTAGGAGATCGATGACAGAACCGGGACGGGCAAAGGAAGCTCCGGTCTCCAACCGGAAGCAAGTCGCGATTGCCGTCTTGGCCATCTTTGCGATTGCTTGCCATCTCTTGCTGCGATTCGCCTTCCGGGTCGAGGGGGTCGTCCTCGGCCTAAATCTCGTCGATCTCCCCCTTCTTCTAGCTTTGTTCCTGGGCGGGGTTCCGCTCGTTCTCGAACTTTCGGTCAAGGTGCTCCGGCGCGAGTTCGGCTCCGATCTCCTCGCGGGGATCTCGATTGTCACGTCGGTTCTCCTTGGTGAGTATCTGGCAGGCGTGCTGGTCGTCCTCATGCTCGCCGGCGGCGGCGCGCTCGAGGCGTACGCGGTTCGCAGTGCTTCCTCCGTGCTGGCCGCGCTCGCCAAACGCATGCCCCAAACGGCGCACCGCAAACTCGACGGACGAGTGGCCGACATCGCACTCGACGCCATAACGCTCGGCGACCTGCTCGTGGTGTTTCCGCACGAGATCTGCCCCGTCGACGGCGCCGTCGTCGAGGGGAACGGCGTGATGAACGAATCGTATTTAACCGGCGAGCCGTACCTGATGTCCAAGGCGCCCGGCTCAACGGTTCTTTCGGGAGCGGTCAATGGCGATTCGGCCCTGACCATTCGCGCGGACCGGTTGGCCGTCGACTCCCGGTACGCCAAAATCATGCAGGTGATGCGCGACTCGGAACAAAGCAGACCGAATCTTCGGCGTCTGGGGGATCAACTCGGCGCCTTCTACACGCCTGTGGCCGTTGCCGTCGCGCTGATCGCGTGGGGGGCGAGCCACGACCCGATTCGGTTCTTGGCCGTCCTAGTGGTCGCCACTCCTTGTCCGCTGTTGATCGCCATCCCCGTGGCGATTATCGGCGCCGTCTCGCTCGCCGCCCGACGGGGAATCATCATTCGCGATCCCGCCGTGTTGGAAACGATTGACACCTGCCGTACCGCCATCTTCGACAAAACCGGCACGCTGACCTACGGCCAGCCGCGCTTGACGGACCTATTGCCGGCCCAAGGCGGGGACAAAGAGGAAGTGTTGACCTTCGTCGCCGCACTGGAGCGATACTCGAAGCATCCGCTGTCCGGAGCGATTTTGGACGCCGCACGCAAGATCAAGCTAACCTTGCCGGACGCAACTGCCGTGAGCGAACCCCCCGGTCAAGGACTGGTCGGCACGGTAACGGGTCAAACCGTTGAAGTCACCAGTCGGAAAAAAGCGGTCGCACGATTGCCCGACCTGGCGACGGAACTGCCCGCCACGTCCACCGGGTTGGAATGCATCGTTCTTATCGACGGTCGCTATGCCGCGACGCTTCGCTTCCACGACGAGCCGCGCGCCGATAGCGCGTCGTTCATTCGCCATCTAGGCCCCAATCATCTCTTCGATCGAGTGATGTTGGTCTCGGGGGATCGAGAGTCGGAGGTTCGCCATCTGGCGGCGCGGGTTGGCATCACGGAAGTGCTTGCCGGCCAAACGCCGGAGCAGAAGCTGGAGATCGTCCGCACGGAAACGCGGAAGGCGAACACAGTCTACCTTGGAGACGGGATCAATGACGCGCCAGCATTGACTGCCGCCACCGTCGGGATTGCGTTCGGACCCAATAGCGACGTAACTTCGGAGGCAGCGGGGGCTGTAATATTGGAAAGTTCGCTGGAGCGAGTGGATGAGCTTTTGCACATCAGCGCTCGACTGCGCGCGATCGCTCTCCAAAGCGCCGTGGGCGGTATGGTTCTGAGTTTGATCGGGATGATCGTCGCGGCGGCGGGCTATCTTCCTCCGGTCGCGGGGGCGATCCTTCAGGAAATCATTGACGTCGTCGCGGTGTTCAACGCCTTGCGGATGGCCCTTCCGCCCCGTTCCCTCACGGATTATTAGCGGCCGGTCGAGCTTGTGCCGTTATGATGCGCAGCAGTGCGTTTCCGCAAATTCACGTGAGATAAACGGCGACCGCGACTTCAGCACGATAGGCGTGTGCCGCAATTCGAAGCAGGCGCCTACATTCGAAGGCGACCAGGCGTACATGAGATTGCGTGTTCGGCCGACTGCTTGGCATTGCCGAGTGAAATGCATACATTACCAGTTAAAGTGGTCAACTCTCTTGGAGTGCAACGTGGTTCCCGCGGAAACTACCAAGCAGGAAGGAAAGCGCCGGTTGCGGTGGGGTATGTATCTCCCCACGGCCCTGTGCTTTTCGTTGGCTGGCGTCGTGCTCGGCCTGGGGAGCTATACATTTTGGTACGCAGAAGGGGGATCGTATTTCAGTACCGATCCCCGAGCTTGCATGAACTGCCATATTATGCGCGAGCACTTCGATACCTGGCAAAAGGCCAGTCATCACGCCCATGCTAAATGCATTGATTGTCACTTGCCGCACGACTTTGTAGGCAAATACCTAGCAAAAGCAGAGAACGGCTACTTTCATTCCAAAGGATTCACCCTTCAAGACTTCCCGGAGCCGATCCGCATCAAACCCAAGAACGCCCGAATCCTTCATCTAAATTGCGTCAGTTGCCATCGAGAACTCGTCGGCGACCTGCTTCATCATGGAGCATTTAAGGACGAATCGGATAGTTGCGTTCGTTGTCATATTTCCGTGGGCCATGGCTCGCCCCGTTGATGGAACAGTATCAAGAGAAAATAATGACCGACACTCCTCAAAGCCCGGCACTCTGGAAATACCTGGTCGTCCTGCTGGTGAGCGCCGGGGCGACGGCGGGGATCGCTTATCTGCTCTTCAATATCTACCAGCGAAAGGAAGAAGGAAAGCAGCACTTTTTCAAACTGGTGGAACTTGACGAAGACACGATCGATCCGGCGCTTTGGGGCAAGAATTTTCCGCGGCAATATGACGGCTACAAGAAAACTACCGAGCTGTATCAGCCCAAAGTCGGCGGAAGCGAAGTCATTGACCGACTTGAGGCCGATCCCAATCTCAAGAAGCTGTTTGCCGGATATGCCTTCAGCATCGACTTTCGCAAAGCGCGCGGCCATGCGTACATGCTGGAGGATCAAGAAAATACCGAACGCGTCAAGCAAAAAAAGCAACCGGGAGCGTGCCTCCATTGCCACGCGTCAGTGATGCCGACTTACCGCCAACAAGGAGATGGCGACGAAATGAAAGGCTTCTTGAAAGTCTGCGGCATGGACTGGCAGGAAGCCCATACTCTCGTCAATCATCCGATCTCGTGTATTGATTGCCACGAGCCAAAGACGGCGGGGCTTCGCGTCAGCCGCCCTGCATTCAAAAAGTCGATCGTCCAACTCGCTGAAGCGAAGGAAGCCGTCCCATTTCTGCCCAGCATCGAGAAGTGGCGCCAGGGGGATCGCAGCAAACCTTACGACGTCAATGCCCTCGCCACCCGACAGGAGATGCGAACGTTCGTTTGCGCCCAATGTCATGTGGAGTATTATTTCGCGCCGAAGACGAAGGAACTTATCTATCCGTGGGCCAAAGGCTTGAACGTCGATCGTATTGAAGAGTACTACGACGAGATTAAATTCACCGACTGGACCCATTCGGAGAGCGGGGCGAATTTACTGAAAGCCCAGCATCCGGAGTTTGAGATGTGGAGTCAGGGAATCCACGCCCGCAGCGGGGTATCCTGCGCCGATTGCCACATGCCTTATCAGCGCGAGGGAGCGGTGAAGATCAGCGATCACCACGTACGCAGTCCGCTTCGTAACTTGTCGCGAGCCTGCCAGACCTGCCACCGTTCTGACGAAGTCGAGATTCAAGAACGGGTAAGAATCATTCAGGACCGAACCAAATCGCTCCTGAAGAAGGGGGAGACGGCAGTGGTCGATCTGATCGCGTCGATTCAAAGGACCAAGAAGCGAAACGGGGCTGAGGAACGAATCAAGAAGGCTCAGGAGTTTCAACGTAAAGCTCAGTTTCGCATCGACTATATCATTTCAGAGAATTCTCTGGGTTTCCACGCTCCCCAGGAATCGGCGCGAATTCTCGGGGACGCCATCGACTATGCTCGTCAGGGTCAAATGATATTGAGAAAAGAAGACGAAGAAGAAGCGGAAGACTAATCTCGCCACTCATTGGAGAAGTCATTATTTTTGTCTCGCTTAAATCGATGACCGGAGATCGCGATATCTGTACCGGGGAGTGCATGAGTTCTTCCGTTATTGAGGAGACGAGCTCTATGATTCAACTTGACCCATTTCTATGGTTTACTCCCGCCATTGCCGGAGTAATTGCCGGTACGGTAAGAGGCTTGTTCCTTGTGAGCAGCGAGACGAAGAACGTCTCCAGATGGGGCCGGTATTCGCATGCCATTTGGATGACATTTTCGTTGAATCTCGCATGTTTTCTGTTCATGATCGTGTGCGTTATTCTCACGGATCCCGGTCGGTTGGAAGCCGCTCCAATTCTTTTGGGCCTGCTTATACTTGCAGTGATTTCGGCAATCATGGGTACGGCGATCGGATTGCCTGTTGCTATTCTTGTTAGCTTCATATTTTCATGGCGTCGTTTCCGGAACAGTGCTGTGAAAAAGGATCGGGCGTTCTGTTCGTCAGTGAAAAACCGTTCGCAAGTATGCCTGACGGTCTACATTTGGTTCGACATCGTGAATCCGCATCACTTGTTTCTGCAGTGATGAGTCGGTTAGCGATCGTCCCTCTGGAGGTCGATGTATGCGTTACCTCACCTGGGTATTTGTAATTTTGACGCCCCTGTGGGCACATGCCGCTCCGCTTGCGGTGCATACCGACTTTCCTGGCGGTTCGGTCAAGATTCTGAAGATCGACGACGCCCTGCGCAGCGTGACGTTCTCCGCCGGCGGGACGCCGACGCGCGGCTGGGTCTGCTGGTGGTACTTTCGCGTGAGCGGCGTCGAACCGGGCGAAACCCTCGTCTTTAACCTCGTCGGCAGCGGCTTCGCGTCTCCCGATCAGGCTTCCATTAGCACTGATGGCGTTCGCTGGCAACACACTGCCCCGGGCAAGCGCGACAAGGGTCAAATCGTGTTTCGCGTCACAGTTCCCGGCAAAGAAGTCTGGCTCGCCTGGGGGGCGCCGTTTACTTCCTCAGAGGCGAAGAAGACTCTCGACGCCGCGGCAAAAAATTGCAAGTCGGCGGAAGTCTTCGAACTGTGTAAATCAAAGAAAGGACGCAGCGTCTGGGCCCTCAAGATCGACGAGTCCAAGGACGCCGAGAAGCCGACGATTTGGGTGCATGCACGTCAGCACGCGTGGGAAGCGGGCTCGAGTTGGGTCTGTAAGGGCTTCATCGACTGGCTCGTCTCCGACGATCCGCGGGCGGTGGCTTTGCGCAAGTCGGCGATCATCATCGTGGTGCCGATCATGGACGTCGATAATGTCGAGGACGGCGAAGGGGGCAAAAACCAGATGCCGCACGATCACAATCGCGACTGGAGCGAAGCGCCGGTGCATCCCGAAGTGCAGGCGGCGATGCTCCATCTTCGACGCGCCCGGCGCGTCAGCTTGTTCATCGATTTGCACAACCCTGGACCGAGCGATCGGCAGCCATTTTTCTTTACGCCGGCTGCGGAATTGCTCACAGACCAGGGACGCCGGCGGCTGACGCATTTTCTGGACTCGGCCCGGCTCGAGATCAAGGGCCCGCTCAAGCTGCAGCCGCAACCGCGTGAGACGGGCAAGCAGTACGATCCGAACTGGGCTAAAATCAGCGGCAACTGGGCGGTCAAGAACTTGCCCACGGGCGTCGTCGCGGCATGTCTGGAAACCTCGTGGAACACGAAAGAGAGCACACCCGAAAACTACGAACAGATCGGTCGCGAACTCGGGCAGGCAATCGAGCGATTCAATCGGGAAGAGTAGTGGCCCACGCTGTTCTTCGAAGCAACGATACCTCCACGATCCGCCATGCGTCAAGTTCTCACGATTTGATGAACGCGAGCAGATCGTCGTTGACCTCGTTCTTGTGCGTCGAACACAATCCGTGCGACGCGCCGGCGTAGACCTTGAGCGTCGCGTTCTTGACGATCTTGGAGGTTGCCCGCGCCGTCGTGTCGATGGGGACCATTTGATCGTCGTCGCCGTGCAGGATGAGCGTCGGGACGTCGATGCGTTTCAAGTCTTCGGTAAAGTCGGTTTCGGAGAATGCCTTGATGCAATCGAGGACCGCTTTGAAGCCGGCCTGCATCCCTTGTAGCCAAAACGAATCGCACACGCCCGCGGAGACTTTTGAGCCGGTGCGGTTGGCGCCGTAAAACGGACTCGTGAGTTCTGCGAAGAATTGTGACCGGTCGGCGAGAACGCCCGCGCGAATCTTGTCGAACTCTTCCATGGGAATCCCGTTCGGATTGCTGGGCGTCTGGAGCATGAGAGGCGTGACGGCGCCGATCAGCACCGCCTTGGCGACGCGCTTCGTGCCGTGCCGGCCAATGTAGCGTGCGACTTCGCCGCCCCCCGTCGAGTGCCCCACGAAGACCGCATTGCTCAGGTCGAGGCGATCCGCCAACTCCGCCACATCGTCGGCATAGGTGTCCATGTCGTTGCCGTGCCACGGCTGGCTCGAGCGGCCATGGCCTCGGCGATCGTGGGCGATGCACCGGAAGCCCCGCGATGCCAGGAAGACCATCTGATCCTCCCACGCATCCGAACTGAGCGGCCAGCCGTGGCTATAGACCACCGGCTGTCCGCTGCCCCAGTCCTTGTAGTAGATCTGCGTGCCGTCTTTCGTCTTGAAGGTACTCATCGATTTGTACTCCTGCTTCCTCCCGACCTGCGCCGGGGTGTGGTCTTTGCGGGCCGTTTTCGAGAAGAGTCTCCCGCAAACGACGTACCAAGCAGGCGCTCGCTCGGGAGACTCAACTCGTCCAATTTCTTAGAATACGCATAATCGCTGAACCGATCGTGAACAACGATGCGGTCACGAAGAACGGGAGTCTTTGACGTGACCGAACCACGGACCCGACATGGAACGGCGTCGCTTTCGTCGGCGGAGCATGTCGAACCAACGTGTGATCGCTTCAAGGAAGCTTGGATTGCCGGCGAACGCCCGTCGATCGAGGACTTTCTCCAGGCGGCTTCCGAGCAGGATCGCCTGAAACTCCTGCGCGATCTCGTGCATATCGAACTGCAATCTCGGCAAAGCCGCGGCGAAACATTTTCGGCAAGCGATTACCTGAATCGGTTCCCCGCCCTCGACCCGTCCTGGCTATCGGCGCTGATTTCCGCCCCCGTTGAGATCGAACGCGACGACGCCAATTCGCCTCCGCACGCAAACGTAACCCGCGCGGACGCGACTCGACCGGACGAAGCGATCCATAAGACCGCGGAGAATAGCCCCACGCGTTCCTCCGCCGCCCCCATTCGCGTGCCCTCCGGCAAACCTCGCTTCCCCACGCTTGTCGACTTTGAGATCCTGGCCGAACTCGGTCGCGGCGGCATGGGGATCGTCTATCGCGCGTTCGACGTCAAGCGCCAAAAGCAGGTCGCCCTGAAAACCATGCAGGGGGTCGAACCGACCGCGCTCTATCGATTCAAGCAGGAGTTCCGCACGCTCGCGGACCTGTCCCATCCCAATCTCATCAGCCTCTACGAACTCATGTCCGACGGGCAGGACTGGTACTTCAGCATGGAGTTGATCGACGGCGTCTCTTTTCTGGAATACGTCCGTGCGAAAGCTCCGCCGATTCGTCCCGCAACGAACGGCGATCGTCTACGCGACGCGCTCGCTCAACTCGCGGAGGGCATTCACGCACTGCACCAGGCCGGCAAGCTGCATCGCGATATCAAACCGGGCAATGTCCTCGTGACCCGCGAAGGCCGGGTGGTGATTATGGATTTCGGCCTCGTTGCGGAACTCGACCGCAGCGGCGAACATCGCAGCACGGAACCGCACCTACTCGGCACGGTTGCGTACATGGCGCCCGAACAGGCGGCCTCGCTGCCGGTCACGCCCGCCTGCGATTGGTACGCCGTCGGCGTCATGCTTTACCAGGCGCTGACGGGCCAACTTCCCTTCCGCGGGACTCCGTTCGAAGTGCTGATGAACAAGCAGCAACACGATCCGAAGGCGCCGCGCGAACTCGTCCCCGCGGCCCCTGAGGACCTCAACCAGTTGACCGTCGAGTTGCTGCGCCGCGATCCGGCGACGCGCCCCACAGGACGGGACATTGTGCTTCGGCTGGCGCGAGGCGAACGCCCGGCGCCGTCGGCGGAGGGACCGTCCACCGAGCGTCCGGCGCTGGTCGGACGCAAACGTCCTTTACAGGAGCTGGCCGACGCGTTCCGAACCGCGCGCGGGGGCAATACGGTTGTGCTGCATGTGCAGGGTCGGTCGGGCGTGGGCAAAAGCGCCCTCGTGCATGCGTTTCTCGAAGGTCTCGCTGAAAATCACGAGACCATTGTCCTGACGGGGCGCTGCTACGAACGGGAAGCGGTGCCGTACAAGGCGCTCGACGTGCTGATCGATTCGCTGAGCCGATATTTAGTGCGCTTGCCGAGCGGGGAGGCGGAGGCCTTGTTGCCGCGCGACGTACAAGCACTGGCCCGCGTCTTTCCGGTGCTGCGCCGCGTTCCAGCGGTGGCGCAGGCGCCGCGTCGGCCGCTCGACCTGTCCGATCCGCAGGAAGTCCGCCGCCGCGCCCTGGCCGCCCTCCGCGACCTTCTGGGGCGGCTCGGCGATCGTTGGCCCCTGGCTCTCTTCATCGACGATCTGCAATGGGGCGACCTCGACAGCGCTGCGCTCTTAATCGACCTGGTGCGTCCGCCCGACGCGCCTGCGATGCTCCTTGTCCTGGGCTACCGCAGCGAAGATGCGGCGTCCAGCCCGTGCGTCCGCGCGGTGAGCGAGAAGGCGGCGCATCGCATTCTCACCGTCGAACCGTTGACGTTTGCGGAAGGACGCGAGCTGGTACTGAGCCTGCTGGAAGGCGACCCCTCGGCGCAGGCGCATGCCGACGCGATTGTGCGCGAGGCAGGCGGCAGCCCGTTCTTCCTCTACGAACTCGCGCAGCATGTTCGTCAGGCCCCGAAGCTCGCCTTGCCCCCTGAGCCGCGTACCGAGCGATTCACGCTCCCGACGACGTCTTCGGAAGCGGCGAGCGACATTACGCTCAACGATGTGCTGTGGAAACGTGTGCTACGTCTCCCGGAATCAGCCCGGCGCTTGCTCGAAGTTGTGGCCGTCGCGGGTCGGCCCTTGCGTCAGATCGACGCCCTGCGCGCCGCCGCGTGGTCGTACTTGACGTCGTCGGCGTCTTCGGAGTCGTTCGTCCTGCAGCCTTTCGAGAAGGCAGTCGCAGAATTGCGTGCGGGGCGGCTCATTCGCAGCGCTGGAGCCACAGATCGCGATGAAATCGAAACGTACCACGATCGGATTCGCGAGACCGTCGTGATGCATTTGTCGCCAGCGGTTTTGAAGGAGTATCACGGTCGCCTGGCCAATGTCTTGAAGGAATCGGGACAAGCCGACTGGGAACAACTGGCGATCCACTATCAGGGCGCGGACAATTTGGTCGAGGCGAGTCTTTACTTCGAGATGGGGGCCGCCCGGGCCAGCGAAACCCTTGCGTTTGACCGCGCTGCCAAGCTCTATCGGCTCGCACTGGAGTCGGCAGCGCACGGCGCCGTCGAGATGCGGGGCTTACGCACCCGATTAGCCGACGCGTTGGCGAACGCGGGACGAGGCGCGGAATCGGCGCGCGAGTACCTGACCGCATCCCACGGCGCGTCGCTGGCGCAGGAGCTCGAATTGCGACGCCGAGCGGCGCTGCAGTTCCTGATCGCCGGGCACATCGACGAGGGGTTGGCCGCATTGCGCGACGTGCTCGCCGCCGTCGGCATGTCGATGCCCGCGACGCCGCGCCGCGCATTCTGGTCGCTGATCCTGCGCCGCGTACAGCTTGGCCTGCGGGGGCTCGGCTTCCGGCCGCGCCGCGCTTCCGAAGTGGCGCCCGCAGACCTCACGCGCATCAACATCTGCTGGTCCGCCACCGCGGGCCTGAGCATGGTTGACACGATTCAGGGGGCGTACTTCCAGACGCGCGGCCTGCTGCTCGCGCTGGCAGCGGGCGAACCCTATCACCTGGCGCGCGCCCTCGCCAGCGAGGCGGGCCATTCCGCCATCGGCGGCGGTCGCACCCGCCAGCGCACCGCACAGCTCTTGCAAGCCGCGCAAACGCTGGCCGACCAGGTCGATCAGCCCTATCCGCGCGCCCTGGTGACGATGATGCGCGGCGTGGCTGCCGCCTTCGAGGGACATTGGCCCCAAGCGCTCTCCCATTGCGATCAAGCCGAGCAGGTCTTCCGCGGGTCATGCACCGGCGTCGTCTGGGAACTCGACACCTTGCATCGATTCGGCTTGTGGGCCCTCATGTTCATGGGCGACGTCCCCGAGATGGGGAGACGGTTGCCCGTGCTTCTCAAGGAGGCCCAGGAACGCGACGATCTCTATGCCGTCGTCAACTTCAGCGCGGTCGTCGGCACCTTTTTGCGCCTTGCCGACGACCAGCCCGAAGCGGCGCGCGACAATCTCCAGAAAGTGATGACGCAGTGGTCGCGGCAGGGATTCCACGTCCAGCACCTGGACAGCATCTACGACGAAGTGCAGATCGACTTGTACCAGGGAAAGGGGACGGCGGCCTGGGAGCGGCTCGAACGCCATTGGCCGACCGCGTCGGGTTCGCATTTTTTCCGCATTCAGCAAATCCGCATCATGATGCATCACCTGCGCGGCCGATGCGCCGTGGCAGCGGCGCGCGAAACGACCGATCCCAGATTCCTTCGCATCGCGGCAAGCCAGGCGAAACTATTGGAGAAAGAGCGCATGCCGTGGGCAGACGCGCTCGCGTGTCTTCTCCGTGGCAGCGCGCCGGCGACCCGCGACGCCGAGACGACTCTCTTCCTGCGTCAGGCACTGGCGGGATTTGAGACGCTCGATATGAAGCTGTACGCCGCCGCGGCGCGCTGGCGGCTGGGCGAAGCCACGCAGGGAGCCGAGGGGGAGGCGTTGATCGCCCTCGCGATCGCGGCGCTGGAGGAGCGAAAGATCAAGAAACCTGCGTCCATGATGGACCTGCTCGCGCCGGTCCGTCGGCACGTCTGATTCCATCGTTATAATAACAGCGGCCGACCTCTTCGCGAATTGGTTTTTTGCTGCGCGCGGCTCGTCAACGTCTTTCGCTCCCTCTGCCTCAGGATTGATTTGCTCATGAGCATACTGACCGACTCCCCCAACCCGACCCTTAAATTTCAGGGGTTACGGTCCAGCGACGTGGAAACCCAGCGGCAGAAATATGGCCGCAATCTCTTGACTCCCCCTGAGCGCGAACCGTGGTGGAAACTGTTCCTGGAAAAGTTCGACGACCCGGTCATTCGCATCCTGATCATCGCCGCCGTGGTGTCGATCGGCGTCGGCATCTTTCAGGGACACTACGCCGAGGGGCTGGGAATCATCCTCGCCGTGCTGCTGGCGACCACCCTGGCGTTCCTCAACGAATACAAGGCCAATCGCGAGTTCGACGTCCTTAACAAAGTCAACGACGACATCCCCGTCAAGGTAATTCGCGACGGTCACTATGTCACCGTTCCCTGCCAGGATCTCGTCGTGGACGACATCGTCCTGTTGGAACTGGGCGAAGAGACGCCAGCGGACGGTCGCGTGCTGGAAGGCGTTTCGCTGCAAGTCGACGAATCCCGACTCACCGGCGAATCGGTTCCCGTGAACAAGTCGCCCCACGACGTCGCGCTGGCGCCCTCAGGCGCCGAGCACGCGTATCCCCCGGACCAAATCCTGCGCGGCACCATGGTGGTCGACGGGCACGGTCTGATCCAGATCACGGCCGTGGGCGACCGCACGCAGATTGGTCAAACCGCCCGTGCCGCGGCCGAGGAAACCGACGAGGTCACCCCGCTCAACAAACAGCTCGAGCGCCTCAGCAAACTGATCGGCGTCATCGGCCTGGGCGTGGCTGCTCTCACGTTCGTCGCCCTGCTCGTTCGCGGCGTGCTGGTCAAAGAGTTCGAGCTGACTGGCTCGCAATGGCTCTTCGTCAGTCTCCTCATCGTCGGCGTGCTGATAGGACTCGTGCGCGTTTGGCTCCCCATCGTCTACGACGCCTTCGACGAACTGGGCTGGGAACCAAAACGTCCCCCACTCCTCGAATCGGCGGGCCTGGCGAGTTGGCTGATCCCCCTCGGCGTAGGCGCCGTCGTCTTCGGCATCGGCCTGGGCGCGAGCCTGGTCATGGGCTGGCTATTGCCGCAACCGAGCGATTGGCTCACCGTCGCCGCGGGGCGGGAACTTCTCAACTACTTCATGATCGCCGTCACCATCATCGTCGTCGCCGTCCCGGAAGGCCTGGCAATGAGCGTCACGTTGAGCCTGGCGTACAGCATGCGCAAGATGACCGCGGAGAACAATCTGGTGCGCCGCATGCACGCCTGCGAAACGATCGGCGCCGCCACGGTCATCTGCTCCGACAAAACGGGCACGCTCACCTTGAATGAGATGCGCGTTTTCGGCGCGAGCTTTCCGCTGATGCCCCAAGGCCTGAGCGGCATCGCCCCGCTGGTCGCCGAGGCCATCGCCGTCAACAGCACCGCCAATCTCAGCCGTGTCCCCGGGCAGCCGTCGTTGCCGCTAGGGAATCCGACCGAGGGCGCCTTGCTGCTGTGGCTCGATCAGCACGGCGTCGATTACATCCCGATCCGCTCGGGTTTCGCGCTCGATTGTCAGCTCACATTTTCGACCGAACGAAAGTACATGGCCACGCTGGGCGTATCGCCGCTCGACGGGCGTCGGTTGTTGCACGTCAAAGGAGCGCCGGAAACGGTCCTCGCCCAATGCCAGGCCGTGCAGCGCGCGTCGGGGATTGAACGTCTGGACGAGGCGGGACGAAACGCGATTGGAGCGGATCTCAAGGATTTTCAGCGCCGCGGGATGCGCACGCTCGCCCTGGCGTATCGCGAACTCGCGGAAGCCAAGGCCGCGCCCGATGTGGAACATCTCGTCGCCGACCTCGTTTGGCTCGGCTTCCTCGCCATTGCCGATCCGATCCGGCCCGAAGTCCCCGCCGCGATTCAGGCCTGCCGACAGGCCGGCGTACTCGTGAAAATGGTCACCGGCGACAACCCCGAAACCGCCCTGGAAATCGCCCGCCAGATCGGCCTGCTCGACCCGGGTGATCCCCATGCCAGGCACATTTCCGGCCGCGAGTTCGCAGGCATGGGCGAAGACGACGCACGCCGCGCCGCTCAGGATCGTCAGGTTTTTTCCCGGGCCAGACCCATGGACAAGATGCGACTCGTGCGTCTGCTGCAGGAGCAGGGGCACATCGTCGCGGTCACCGGCGACGGCACCAACGACGCCCCTGCCCTCAATCACGCCAACGTCGGCCTCGCCATGGGCAAGACCGGCACGGCCGTCGCCAAGGAAGCCAGCGACATCATTCTGCTCGACGATTCGTTTCGCAGCATTCTCAACGCCCTCATGTGGGGCCGATCGCTCTACGAGAACATTCAGCGTTTCATTCTCTTTCAGCTCACCATCAACGTCGCCGCCCTGGTGATCGCGTTTCTGGGCCCGTTCATCGGCGTCAAACTGCCGCTCACCGTCATCCAGATGCTGTGGGTCAACTTGATCATGGACACCTTCGCCGCCCTCGCCCTCGCCACCGAGCCAGCCCATCCCAGCGTACTGAATCGCCCTCCCCGCAACTCGGACGCTTTCATTATCACGCCGCTCATGGCCAAGAGCATTCTCGGGTACGCGGGGATCTTCCTCGTCGCGTTGATCGGCATGCTGGCGTACTGGCGCATTCAGGGCGTGGACCTGGAGAGCGCAACTCCCAGCAAAGAGCTGACGATCTTCTTCACCGTCTTTGTGCTGCTTCAGTTCTGGAATCTGTTCAACGCCCGATGCATGGGACGCCCGGAATCGGCCTTCGCTCGTCTCTTCCAGAACGGAAGCTTTCTATCGATCGCCCTGGCGATATTAGCGGGACAGATTCTCCTTGTTCAGTGGGGCGGAAGCATCTTCCGCACCGTGCCGCTAAGCTTGGCAGAGTGGGGATGGATCTTGCTGGCGACCTTCCCCGTTCTTTTGATCGGCGAGACCGTTCGCTGGTTTGAGCGAAGCCAGGCGAAATCGAGTTTGAAGTAGGCTTATGTTCGCACGGCACATGGCGAGCCAGGTCGCGTCAGCGCCTGGAGGATGCTGTTGTTGCAAGTCTCCTGTACTCCGGGCGCTGACGCGACCTGGCTCGCCTATGCCGTGCGACTATGAACCGCTTTAGGGTTGGGAGGCAGCCGGCTTGATCATCCGCTGGAGAATGTTCTCCGCCGCGGCGCGGATTGCGGGATTGGCGTGTTTCTGAGCAACGCTGAGCACCGGCAAAGCGTCCGCTCCTGCCGCGAGCAGGATCTGCTCCATCATTCCGGGGACCGGGCAATAATTGTCGCCGAGGGCTTCGACCGTCGCCTGGCAATTCAGAGTGGCGCCAACCTTCGGCAACGCCTTCATCGCCAGGATCCGCACGCGATAGCTGCCTTTGCCGCGAATGCCTGCGACTAGAGCGGCGACCGCTTCGGGCGACTCGCGTCCCAACGCGATCAACCGGTTTTCCGCCTCAGCGAAAACTTCCTTGTCGGAAATATTCTTTAACGCGCTCATCAAGGCGGTCACCGTGCCCGGCGTCGTACGGGACCACTCGGCCAGCTCGGCAACCGCGGCGATACGCTCGGCGGCGGCGCCTTCGCGCAGCTTCTGCAGCAGCACCGGCTCGGCTTGCAACCCCTCGAAGAGTTTCTGGATGGTCGGCTCGGTGCGACTGATAATGCGCAAACCGATCGTTGCCCATTTGCGAACGTTCGCATTCGGGTGCCGATACCCGGCCGTCAAGATGGGGGCGGCATCCTTGCCCATCGCTCGCAGGATTCGCAGGTACGCGCCGGGGACGGGGCAGTACGTCTCGGACAGGGCGTCGACGAACTCGGGCGTCGCGACGGCGGGACCGACCTGCGACAGCACCTTCACGCTGAAGTTCCGCGCCCGGTAGTTCGATCCACTGTGCCGAATCAGCTGGATGAGGGCCGACACGGTGGCCGGCGATTCCTTGGCCAGCGGTATCAGCCGACGTTCGTGCTCGGCCAACACGTTGCCGTTCCCCTCCGCGGCCATGTGTTTGACCAGATCGCCGGCGGCGGCCGGGTGCTTGCGGACGATGTCGACCAGAACCGTCCCCGCCGCGTTTCGCACGGCAGCGTCCCCCGACCTGAGGAGGTTCAGCCAGGGCGCCATCACTTCCGCCAACGGGATCGTGTCCGCAGCGGAGGCATTCCCGACGAAGAGAAAGAGAGCCAGGGCCCAGAGACTTCGCGTTTTCATTTCAGCTCCTTGGTTTAAGAAAACCTTCTGCCATTCTCTACTACATGCGGAGAAGAGAGCCGCGACCGCTAGGGAGCGGCTTTACGTGTCAGGGAACTTCAAGCCGCTCCCTAGCGGTCGCGGCTCCTTGACTCACTGTGGACCGCGGGAGGTAGAACTCTGCGAAGCCGCCACGCGGGGCAAGCGAGCCGCTTGCCCTACGAACGCAACCGCAGGTTTTTGCCCCTGAGACCTCTGTAGCTCATGAATCTTCGTTTTCATTGCGAAAGCGGGATCATGCAGCCGAACACTTCAGTTTGCGCGTGCGGGACAGACTTTCCTGCCCGCAGGGCAATCACGGCGTCGGCGACGAACCGGTTGCGGATTTCCTTACCCGACTCGCAATCGTCGAAGGCCCCGAGGTAACGCAGAGTGCGGCGGGCATCGACGATGCAGACCGTGGTCATGGCGGTCGCCCCGAGAGCCGCCGCCGTGCGGGCGCGGTCGTCCCGTAGCAGAAGGAAGCCCATGTTCTTTGCCTTCCACGCCGCGGCCATTTCCTGGACGGCGCCGCCGGTACTATCGATGGCGAGGACGGTCACGCCGGCGTGATCGGCCGCGAGTTGGCGGAACCGGGCTTCGTAATTGCGGCTGAAAATACAAGTGTGGCTGTAGAAGATCACGACCACGACCTTGTCCTTGAAATCGGCGAGGCGAACCTCCTTGCCGGTGAGTACGTCGGGGAGTCGGAAGTTCGGGACCGACTTGCCAAGGAGCGTCGTTTCTTCCGCCTGGGTCGGTTTCGCCGCCGCCGCAAGCAGGGCCAGGGTTAGCAAAATTCGCCGCATGGAAACCTCGTCGCCAAAGGGTTTCGGACTTCTACTCTTACCAGCGAGACCGGACGACGGGAGCCGCCAAAAAAATTGGTGATTGTTCCGCTTACGGCTTGGCGAGAAGGGTATATTGAGGGGACGATGAGCGAACCGAAACCTCCCTCCACGACGCTGCAATTGCTCCATCGGGTAGGCGACGGCGACGCCCAGGCCATCGACGCCCTGATCCAGCACACCAGCGTTCGCTTGACCCGGTTGACTCGCCAGATGCTGCAAGGGTTTCCGGGAGTCGGGCGCTGGGTCGAGATCGAGGACGTGCTCCAGAACGCGCTCGTTCGCCTGCTCGGCGCCCTGCGTGCCGTGAAGCCCGCGACCGGCCAAGATTTCTTCGCATTGGCGACGCTGCAGATTCGCCGCGAGTTGATCGACCTGGCCCGACACTTCGCCGGTCCCCGAGGCATCGGCGCGAATCACGACAGCGGACCGCAAGGAGTCGACAAATCCGACGACACGCATGAACCGAGTTCGATCGCTCAGTGGACCGAGATGCACGAGCGGATCGACGCGCTGCCGCCCGAGGAACGCGAGATCATGGATTTGCTCTTCTATCAGGGGCTGTCGCAGGCGGAGGCCGCGGAGGTGCTAAAACTTTCCCTGCGGACTGTGCAGCGCCGCTGGCATGACGCACTCTGGAAGCTGCATCAGGTATGGAATGGCGAACATTAAGGAATCTATGAGGCGTGCACTGCGTGCTACGGCTTGTCCAAACCGAATACGTAGGGCGGAAGATGCCGCACAGAATCTTTATCTTCGGCGGAGTAGAGACCGATGACACCACAGCAAGAGGCAAAACGGATCGAGCGAAAGCTTCGCAATGTCCCGGTAGAGGCAATTGCCCCGATAGTGTTGTCCTGGGAGCCGGCAGGAATGTGGTGCATCGTCTGCGGTGGGCTGTCATTCGTCCCACCTGACGACGGCGTCTGGGATGTGAGCACGATGTGGGACGCGATGACAACCTTTCAGGTCGTGCGTTACATCCAGGCGCACCCAGAGAGGGTTCACTCGTCGTGGGAATCGGCGCGGGCTTTTGTACGTGCGAGGTTCGGTGTTATTCCGGACGCCGAACCGGAAACTCCAATCCATCGGACGAGCGACGGTTGATGTGTTAGAATGAGCGTCGAACTAATCCACAATGGAATTGCGAACATGAACGCCACCGGCCTTTACGGGCGGGCGGAGCGACTTTACCAAGATCGCTTGCGGGCGGAGTTGGAGCGCACCCATCTGAATTCCTTCATTGCAATTGAACCAGAGTCCGGCGACTTTTATCTCGGCCGCACCTTGAGCGAGGCGTCCGCGGCAGCGAGCGCTGCTCATCCAGATCGGCGCTGCTGCGTTTTGCGCGTTGGGCATTCCGTGGCATTGCATATCGGAGCCGGGCTATGACGGAGTGAGCGGTTTCACCCGGCCTTGTAGCGAAGTGCGTTTTCGAGGATGATCGTGCACAACAACAATCAGCCGCCTCTAAAGCCATTGCACGCGGATAGCACCTTGATCGCCTCAAAACTCGACAGGTACGGCAAGCTATCCGATCATGAGTTGATGAGTTCTTTGACTGGCTGTCCGGAGTCCGCTCATGTCGCTAGGATTGCGGGTGGAGAAATTTATGGCAACCACCTGAACAAGGAGACAGGTCATGACGCCGGCACGGAAGCCCTATCCCAGCGACATCAGTGACGCTCAGTGGAACATT